>JAJZCL010000058.1 GCA_021846165.1 Bacillota bacterium
CAAGACGTTGATCCAGACCGCATTGATCACGGTTGTGTTGGTGAGGGCGTGTAAGCTGGTGCCAAGATCGACGTGGGTGACGAGTCCCGCGACAAGCGACAGCACGCCAACGATGGTGATTTGGATCGCGGTGATCGGCAGCGAGGCGAACCGCTGGGTGTGTTTGCCGACGAAAACGATTTGCACGGTGAAGGACACGGCGCAAAAAAATTCCAGCACGTCGCCGATGTTCACCCCTCCTGATCGGTTATAGGCGAGTAGGAACAGTCCTACGGTGGCGGCGACCACGCCCAACCAGGCGAATTTGGACGGCATGCTGCGCAGCACGAAGATCGAGAGGATCGGTACCATCACCACGTATAGCCCAGTGATGAATCCCGCCTTGCCTGGCGTGGTATAGAGGAGTCCAATCGTTTGCAGGGCATAGCCGGCGAACAGCCAAAATCCGAGCATCCCGCCCACCCTCCATATATTCCTATCGAACAGCGCCTTGCGTTGTGACGAAATGAACAGCACGGGCAGGAAGAGCAGCGCGCCTGCCAAGAGAAATCGCACGGACAGGAAGGCGAACACCGGCATGATGATGATGGCGTCCTGTACGATGACGAAGGTGACGCCCCAGACAAAGGTGACAAAAAGCAGAATGCTGTCGGCGATGATGCGCTTGCGCATGGTGACAAATCCCCTTGGTTAAGTATAATTGAATCGAGTGTATCGTATTGGAGATGACGAGTTGGATATTTTGCTGGTCGGCATCAATTATCGCACTGCGCCGGTGGATTTGCGAGAGTGTTTTACGGTTGCGGATCACGCGCTGGAGATGTCGCTCACACAGCTAAAAGAAGTTTCAGGATGCCTGGAGGCCGTCCTGTTGTCAACGTGCAACCGCACGGAAATCTACGCGGTGGTGGAGGATGTGGTGCAGGGCGAACGTGGGATTCGTCGTTTTTTGTCGTCAATCGCCAGTCTTGACGAGGCGGATTTTGCGAGTCACCTGTATTTACATGAAGGAATCGGGGCAATTCGGCAGATGCTGCGGGTGGTCACCGGGATGGATTCGATGATCGTTGGCGAAACGCAGATTCTCGGCCAGTTCAAGCATGCGTTTTTGTTTGCGCAGGAACACGGTTCGACGGGCACCTGGTTGAACCCACTGTTAAACCGTGTGATCGCGTTTGGGAAAAGGGTTCAGGCGGAAACCTCAATCGGACAGAACGCGGTATCGGTCAGCTATGCGGCGGTCGCGCTTGCCAAAAAGGTGTTTGACCAGTTGCAAAGCAAGTCGGTACTCGTGATTGGCGCGGGGAAGATGAGCGAACTTACGCTTACCAACTTGGCAGCCCATGGTGTGCGGGACGTGACGGTAGTCAATCGCACGTTTGAGCGTGCCGAACGTGTGGCACGCAAGTATGGTGGACGTGCGCTGACATTCGCGGAACTCAGGCACGCATTAGCCGCAGCCGACATCGTGATTGCGTCAACGGGGGCGAAGGAGTGGGTACTTGACGCCGAACAGGTTCACGAGGCGATGAAGCGGCGGCGCATGCGCCCGATGTTTCTGATTGACATTGCGGTGCCAAGGGACATCGACCCTGCTGCCGCCAAACTGAGTGACGTGTACTTGTACGACATCGACGACTTGCAAGAGGTTGTGTCGGCGAATGTGGCGCTGCGCAAGCAGGAGGCGGAGCGCGTCGAGGTGTGGATGGACGAGGAGATCGCGGCGGTGCGGTCATGGCTGCGAGAGCAGGAGGCGGTGCCGCTGATTGCGGCGCTGCGCAGACGGTCGCAGGAGATTCAAGACGGAGTGTTGCAGAGTTTATTTAATAAGTTGCCGGGTCTTGACGAACATGACCGCAAGGTGGTGCAAAAACACTTGCAGAGCGTGGCGAATCAGATCCTGCGCAGTCCCACCGTGAAGCTGAAGTCACTCTCGGCGGAGGCGGAAGGCGCCTTGCACTTGCAGACGTTCGCGCGACTTTTTGATCTTGACGCACCGCTTTCCAGTGACCGCGAAACTCGTACGCATACGGACGAAGAGAGCGAACGTTCGCGACAGGCGGCACGGCAGGAAGAAAGCGGCAAACAGGCGCTGAGTTGGAGGGAGAGCCGTTCTCCCCATCCTCTTGCCGCCCTGTGAGAGGGCAGTGATGGGAGCCTTCACGTTCTCTTTGTATACAGCCGTCATGGTTGGCTACTTCCTCAGCCTTAGCGTGCTGTTTATCGATTTGCTTCGGGAGAATAAAACCGCGAACCGCCTCGGCGTCGCGTTTCTGATCCTCGTGTGGGTGTTAGAAACAGTGTTTTTGATCAGACGCATGACGTTTGACCACATGTTGCCTTTTTTTACCTCTCTACAAGCAACCGTGTTTTTTTCTTGGTTGCTCATTACCGTGTCAGTGTTGTTGAATTTGTTCTGGCGTGTAGATTATGTTTCGTTTTTTGTCTGCCTGCTCGGGTTCCTGTTTGTTGCGTTTGATGCGGTTGTCCACACCCACCCGCAGATCGGTCGTGTGCGGCAGGGCGATCTGCTGTTTTTGCACGTGAGCGTGTCATTACTCAGTTATATCGCGTTTTCGCTATCTGCCGTCTTTAGCGTACTCTACTTAATGGAAGAGCGGGCGCTGCGCAGCAAACACTTTCGAAGCGATCCATTCCGGCGCCTGCCGTCTTTGGAGCGGCTGGATTTTTTTGCGTACCGTTCGGCGTTCGTGGGGTTGCCGCTGCTGATTTTGGGAATGGTGTTCGGTTCGATCTGGTACCGCATGATTGAGGGGCGATTTTTGTTTTTTGACGCTAAAATCCTAGTTTCCCTGCTGGTGCTACTCCTTTACGCTTTATACCTGATCTTGCGTTATTTAGGGAACATCCGCAGTCGTGCGGGTGCCTGGTGGAACCTTGTCGTGTATGTAATAGTGATGGTGAATTTTCTGATCGTTGGCGAGTTTATTTCCAGATTTCATCATTGGTAAAGAGGGGACTCATTTGCGGGGTTTAAGAGTCGGAACAAGGCGCAGTGCGCTGGCCAAGCAGCAAACGCAGCAGGTGGTGGAGGCGTTGCAGCGGGAGCGCCCTGATCTTGGCGTTGAAGTGGTGGAGGTCGTGACGAAAGGTGATCGGATTGTGGATCGGTCACTTTCAGAGGTGGGGGGCAAGGGGCTTTTTGTTTCAGAAATTGAGGCAATGTTGGCGGATAAGACGATTGATTTTGCTGTCCACAGCATGAAAGATGTGCCCGCCGAACTGGCGCCGGGGCTTGTGCTTGGCGCCATTCCACGGCGAGCAGATCCTCGCGATCTGCTTGTTAGTGCGAGCGGGGCGGGGCTTGACGACTTGCCGCAAGGCGCACGCGTCGGCACCAGTTCTTTGCGTCGCAGTGCGCTCCTGCTGGCGAAGCGTCGCGACCTTGAGGTGGTTTCGCTGCGCGGCAACATCGACACGAGGCTGCGTAAGCTGGCGGAGTTAGACGCGATCGTGCTTGCGGCGGCGGGTCTGGTGCGGATGGGCTGGTGGGACGGCAAACACGTCACGGTTGCCGCTGATCTTGTGTACAAGGCTTGGCCTATGCCTGTGGGCACGTTTTTGCCGGCAGTCGGGCAGGGAGCGCTGGCGCTGGAGTGCAGGGCGGACGACGAGTTCACGCTTGGCGCTCTCGGCAGTCTGCACGATCCAGTGGCGGAAGCGGAAACACTGGCAGAACGGGCGTTCCTCGCGGCGGTCGGCGGCAGTTGCCAGGTACCGGTGGCGGCGTACGCACGCATGTTGGAGGGTGACGTCAACACGCTGCGGGTGCAAGGCTTTGTCGGTTTGCCGGACGGCAGTGCCGCATTGTTTGACGAGGTGAGCGGAAAAGCGGGTGCCGCGCTTGGGGAGCGGCTTGCGGCCACGTTGCTGACGCGTGGTGGAAGGGAGATATTGGAACAGATCGAGCGGAAAGCCGCCGGATGGCAATGAACGGTTCGCTTGCTGGCTGGCGCGTTGCGATCACGCGCCCACTCGCGCAAAGCGGGGATGCGGTTGCTCGCATTGCGCGAGTGGGCGGCGTCGCGCTGTGCTATCCGTTGATAGACATTGTCTTGCGCGATGGGGACGCAGCGTTTTTGCAGGCGATTGCAACGCCTGTCGACGTGTGGGTGTTCACCAGCGTCAACGGGGTGCGGGCGTATGTGGAGGGCGTAAAATGGCTTGGCTCTGGCGTATTCAGCGGGCAAGCGGCGTATTGCGTCGGAACGGCGACGGCGAATGCGGCGAAGGCAGTTGGATTTTCCGTGCAGGTGCTGCCCAAGGTGGCGTCAGCGGAGCATCTGCCGGACGTCATGGGCGAGGCGCATCGCCACCGCCACCGCATCCTGCTCGTGCGCGGGAACCTCGCTGACGCTGCGTTGCCGCGCAGGCTGACGCAAATGGGTTATGAGGTGAATGAGGCGATTGGGTATGAAACGGTGACCACAGACGCTGCCGACGATCTGTTTTTGGACGCGTGCGAACAGCGTGTGAACGCGATTGCGTTCTACAGTGGGTCGGCGGTCAAGGCGCTGCTGGCGGGTCGGGAGCAATCACTGCCACTCGACTGCGTGTTGGCGACTGTGGGGCCAAAGACAGCCGAGGCGGCGCGGGAGTATGGCTATGCACCTCAGGTGGTGGCGGCGACGGCGTCCACCGTCGCGCTCGTCGATGCATTGACCGCTTACGCGAAACGGCTCTAATCTTGTGCAGGCGATAAAGCCTTGACTTGTTTTCCCATCACCGCTCAATCTGATGATATCAAGATTGCTCCGTGCCGTGAAGCTTCGCAACGGAAGCTGAGTCAAGCGTAAATCAAAGTGGCAGCTCAGTAAATGCAAGCTTTGTAATGTTGCGATGAGAAAGAAGTCAATTTTTTAAAAACTTTCTTCGTTTTCCTGAAGCAAATTGCGCAAATGCTTTTGCTGAACACGAATGGGTCATATTTCTTTATTCATGACATGGGGTTCAAATGTTAATACGTTTTCTTTTTTAAATATGAACGAACAAGCAACATATTATCAGAATGGATCTATAAAGGACATGAGGATCAATGCGATAAAACCGATGAATACCTTGAATTCAGCACGTAACATACCGCATGATCGCAAGCCTGCGTTTGCGGCGCAAATCACAAGAAACGGCAACGGGAGCGCGTTCACAATGTCAGTCGTGATTGGGATCGCTTTTGGCGCATTTGGCGCGTCTTTCTTCCGTTAACAAGTCAGACCTGGCTAAGATGTGATATACATCACATCTTAGCCAGGTTGTCTTCTGTCATAATGCACGTGTGCCTTCGGCGCAAATTGCAGGGTGGGGAGTGTCGTCAGTATGTACTGTTTTCAATGCCAGGAAACATCGCGCAATGAGGGGTGTACCGTCGTCGGAATTTGCGGAAAAGATGACGAAGTGGCGCGATTGCAGGATCTATTGGTATACGTATTGAAGGGGTTGGCGGTTGTCGCCGCAAAAGCGCAAGACATCGGTCAAGATGTGCAGGCGGAAGCCCTTTACATAGCACACAGCCTTTTTTCTACGATTACCAATGTCAATTTTGACGCTGAGATTTTCATCGCTCGTATCGCGGACGCGCAAAAAGTGCGGGATCACTTGCGTGTGCGCTTTACAAGCGCTTTCGAAGAGCAAAACGGTCACGCTTACCAAGGCGATTGGCCGGATGCGGTCACGTGGTCGAGCGCCGATGTCGCCGTCATGAAGGAGAAAGCGCAAACGGTTGGAGTCATGAGTGAACGCAATGAAGACATTCGCTCGCTGAAGGAGTTGCTAACGTACGGATTAAAGGGGATTGCCGCATATGCCGACCACGCCGACGTACTATCGCAACAGGACGAAGATGTGTTTAACTTTTTGATCGAGGGACTAGCCATGACGGTGAAAGACAATCCTAGCGTCGATGAGTTGTTGGGTGCCGTCATGAAAGCGGGGGAAACGACCGTCAAGGCGATGGCGTTGTTGGATCGCGCCAACACGGATCGGTATGGCCACCCAGAGCCGACCGCTGTCAATATCGGCGCCAAAAACCGCCCAGGGATTCTGATTAGTGGACACGACCTCAAAGACCTAGAGGAACTGTTGGAACAAACGCAAGGCACCGGGATTGACGTGTATTCGCATGGGGAAATGTTGCCTGCAAATAGTTACCCGTTCTTTAAAAAGTTCGATCACTTTGTTGGCAACTACGGCGGCGCATGGCACGATCAGACGAAAGACTTTGAGGCGTTCAATGGCGTGATTTTGTTGACCACCAATTGCCTCGTGCCGCCGAACGACTCGTACAAAGACAGGCTGTTCACAACGGGCGCAGTCGGCTTTCCCGAAATCCCGCACATTGTCGATCGCAAGAACGGTGCCAAGAAGGATTTTTCTGCGTTGATTGAGCGTGCTCGCACCTGCGCACCGCCAACTTCGCTGGAAGAGGGAACGGTGATGAGTGGATTTGCGCGGCAAACGGTGTTAAGTGTGGCGGACAAGGTGATTGACGCAGTCAAGGGCGGTCAAATCAAAAAATTCGTGGTGATGGCAGGGTGTGACGGGCGTCAGCAAACGCGGGACTACTACACGAATCTGGCCCAGGCGTTGCCGCAGGACACCGTGATCTTAACCGCAGGGTGCGCGAAGTACCGTTACAATAAGCTTGATCTCGGTAATATCGGCGGCATTCCGCGTGTACTCGATGCGGGTCAGTGCAACGATTCCTACTCGCTTGTGGTGGTCGCCAACGCGCTCAAGGAGGCGTTCGGTTTAGAGAATATTAACGACTTACCGATTGCCTATGACATCTCATGGTATGAACAGAAAGCGGTGTCCGTTCTGCTCGCACTGCTGTATCTCGGTGTAAAAGGTATACGCCTTGGTCCGACGCTGCCCGCATTCTTGTCGCCAAATGTGGCAAAAGTGCTGGTCGAAATGTTTGGTATTCAGACGATTGGCACAGTGGAACAAGATTTGGCTGAGATCATGGCTGGTTGACGCAACAAATCCCGCTGTCCTGGCAAGGGCGGCGGTTTTTTTTCCACCTTCGAACACAATGTTATATCTTCATACTTGAATCATACACGACACACTTGTTCTTTCCTGTGCGTTTTGCAGTATACAGTGCGGCATCGGCAGTATTCGCGATCATTTTGGCGTGATAGTTGGTGGCTAATTGATGACTGGAGATCCCCATCGAAACCGTGATCATGTGGTCTTCTAATGAGTGGTTCGATATGTCGAGACGAATGGTTTCCGCAATTGTGATGGCTTGATCCAGATCGCAAGAGGGGAGTAAGATGCCAAATTCTTCGCCTCCCATTCTTCCGACTACATCGGACTTACGAATATGGCGTGAAAGAATAGTGTTCAGCATTTTTAAGACTTCGTCACCTTTTTGATGACCGAATGTATCGTTAATGAACTTAAAATCATCCATGTCAAAAAGAATCATCGCAAGCGGGAGTTGCATGTTCTTCATGGTACTACAAATTTCCTCGAATAAGCGCCAGAATGTCACCTGGTTGTAAAATCCGGTCAAAAGATCATGTTCCGCTTGATAGCGAATCGGCGCCACCACTAATTTTCCAATAATGATGTAAAGCAAAATAACGAGCAAAAGAGCAAGCAGCAAAAACCACCACAAGTTGTTGGCAATGGAAGCCGCCAGGGCAGGCAAGGCGGCGTTAGAGCGTTTCTGATTGACTTCCGTGATGCCAATGACGTTTCCATGATAAAGAATGGGGGCGAGGGTGGCGAATTCATTCGGTGCGTAGGAATAATAGGTGATCACGGGATCTTTCGCGATCCTCTCTAACTCTTGTGAGGGAAGCAATGGTGGATGAGAGGAACTTGTATAGTATAAAATCCAGTTGCCGTTGAAAGGGTGCGTTTGAGAGGTAATAGATTTGACCACTGATGTTTGATAGCCGTTGTAAGGGTTTTCAAGAAATTTACGCAAACTATCGTCAAGGGATGATTGTGCGTAAATCATATATCCGATCACCCCCGAGATCGGTTGCACAGTGACTTGAAGTGATGCAATATCATTAATTTTTCGCGTTGGGGAAGAATTGTATTCGCTGATAGCCATGTAAAAACGACTCATCCCCTGGCCTTGGGCGTTCGTGAAAATGGCAAACCCACTCGCCATTTCCTGGCGGTTGACGATGGCCAAGACGATAGCGTACACGACAAACATGACGACAATCGCAACAATTAACTTCCAGCGGATGATGAGCGAACTGATTCTATTCACTATGATCCCCCCTTCGAACCAACGGTGAGCCGACACACATTATTAAATACTAGAATAGCATTTTTGTGCTATTTAGACTACTGAGGAATACAAATGATAAGATCGCCCTACGACCATCGTGCCGCAGGGCGATCCTTCCATTACCTTCTAGAATATGCCAGTAACTCGATTCCGTATACGCAATCCTGATCGTCCACGTCATAATTCACCATGTAAAATCCCGCTGCTTCGAGGTGTTCTGGCCTGGTTGTCTTGTACTTGAATGTTTGATCTGGCTGCAAGTAGATGTAATACGCATTGGCCTGCCGATCATAAGAGATGCGAAGATTTCCGACGTCATGCAGTTGGTAGTCATTGGTCTGTTTGTGGGCGATGCGGTTCGCTTCGTCGAGTTGCCGCATGACGACATGCGAAGCCGCTTGAATGGCAGCCTCGTCGGCACCAGCCTTCACCAATTCCGCCAAGCGCTCAATGTCTTTTGCGTGAAGTGCAGAAGCATCAAAAAAACGCATACAATCATCTCCTTTAATTTTGATCATAGGGAAACAAGCCCTATGATCTGATAATGGAGACAAAGTTGCGGTTGGATTCATTATAGCAGACTCGACTCCACGTGTCTATGAAATTCTGACGAATCAGTGATGGGGCGTGTTTGGAAATATTCTGATTGACGGGATCAAATCATGCTAAACTGAGAGGGATAGATTCACTTTGGCAGAGGATGGTCGACCTAAATGAACGATGATCATGATTCCATGGACAAATCTAGAAATCAGGATCTACAAGTGTTGAAGCAACAGGTGGACACGATTGAGAAGGAACTGAACGAAGTCAGGCAGATGCTGCTCGTGTTAAGTGGCGATCAGAAAACGATTGCAGGGAGAGTAGATGCAGGGAAAGTGGATGACCATCGTCCTCAATCCCCAGCGATCAGTCGAAAATCGGATGTGAATTGGGAAAGTGTCATCGTATCCGTGTGGTTACCAAGGGTGTTCATGATGGTTCTGCTGCTTGGCGTAGCCTTTGCCTTCGGAGCGGCCATACATTACGGTTGGCTGAATCAAACCGCGCAGAGTGTCATCGGTTACCTTGCTTCCATCTTCGTAGTGGCTTTAGGCGAACGGCAAATACGGGAACAACGACCGATATTAGGTAAAGTGCTGCTAGGCGGTGGCATCGCGATTGGGATTTTGACCACGATGGCCACACACTTGCTTTTCGGTCTGATTCCTGCTCTCCTCGCTTTCACCATCTACATTGCATTGCTGACGGCAAGTGTGACCTTGTCGATTATGCATCGGTCTTCGTCCCTCGCGATTTTTTCACTGGTCGGCGCGTACCTGATCCCGTTCGTCTTGCACGGTGGAGATCAGCAAGTGGCGTTCGTGGTGTTGTATGAATGGGTGACCTCTGTATTTTTTATTTTGTATGCGGTGTTTAAAAAATACAAATTACTGTATTTTCTATCCGTCGGCTTATACCACGTCACGCTGGCGATCGTGGTGATTGCCATCGCGCTCCATTCTGGAATTCGGTCATCTGATGCGTACTGGGTGATGCTGGGTGTAATCATTCAACACCTCTTGCTGCTGTATCTGTTGATCAGTAAAAAAGTGACCCCTCACCATCCTCGAATTTCCGTATTGACCCACTTTGCTCTCGTCATGGTGTGGGCGTGGGCGTTGCCCAACGTCAGTGAACATCGTGCGTGGCTTGCGCTCGGCTTTGTGACAGTATACGCAGTACTAGCGATTGTTTTTTATCAGCTGAGCGAAAAAAACAAAATGGTGATTTCTTTGTCCGTAGCTCTATTGGCCACGGTCGTGCTGATCAACGCCACGCTTCAAGCATCGAGTGAGGTATTGGCGTTCTCGGTCGACGGCATCCTTTCAGTATTCCTGGGTCTGAAAGTCAAGGACAAACTGCAATTTTGGATAGGCGTTGCGGTGTTTGCTGTCGGTTCACTCGACCTTCTGGTTAGATCACTCTGGCATCTGACGGTGATGGATGCCATTGCATGGCTGATCATCATTGGCACGACGCTGATGGCTCATTGGTTCATCCAAAATTCTCGACTCAAGCAGGTATGGTATTGGATGGGCGTGTTGATGATATTGATTTTTGTGAGCGAAATCAGCAATGCACTGACTAGCCACCAGTCCTTTGGCATTCAACACTTGGTGATGGATGTCACATGGATGGTGTATTCCATCGTGGCCATTGTGATCGGATTGACGATGAAACACAGAAATTCCCGATTGACGGGTATTATTCTGCTGTTCGTTACCCTTGCGAAATTGATATTGGTAGACTTTAGCGACGTGTCGATCATTATCCGCGCGATATTGTTTATCATTCTTGGAGTGAGCGGACTGGCTGCATCGAGGCTGCTGTATAAAGGAACGAGATTTTCAAAGTAAATGCGGTTATGGTGCCATTCAGGCACCTTTTCACCGCAAAAAAGAGAAGATCAATATGGCGGGATTGGATAAGAAATACGAACACCGAGGGATTCGATCACGTCCCTTCTTCGTACTATGGTTGTTTCTAAAACGAAAAGCCCGCCAACACGACAGAAGGAACGATCACCAGCCATGCGAACAAATACATCCAATTGACTGGAAACTTTCTGATGTCTATTTTTTCTCCGGCTACAGTGATCAGTAAATCCAGTATGATCGTCGTGGCGAGTGAAAATATGCCGATCTTGAATCGACTTATCGTTGGCTCACTGGTGGTGAAATGATGAAATACGATCCAAGCGGTCACAAAGAATGACATAAAGCTACAGGCCGTCACCGTAGAAATTGCCAGTACAGAAGGAATTCGTTGTATCATATTCACGGTATGCTTCAAATCAAGCTGGACGTTGAATATCATAAAATACACTAAAAAACAAATAATCCCCAAGATCCAAAGCCCAACATAACCCACCATCGCAATTGTAATATATTGCAGCACGGCACCCACCTCCAGATAACATGAGACTTCTGCACCTATTGCTCCCAGGGAATGTGTTTTCATACTATCAGAGCGTGTCCGAAAAGCACTGATGTTCGCTTAAATTTGCGTATTTCTTGTTTGCTTGGATTACTAATATGGTAATATATCCTTTGGAAATTGATTGTGTTTGGAGTTCTGTACACGATGTTTCATCGTATGATCGATTTTGGGCATACTCCTCCCTTGACCTTAATTTTCACTTCTCTTGGCTTTTTATGTCAGCCTATGCCACGAAGTTGAGAACCAGCTGTTCGTATTGTTCATGGTACATTTGGTTGAGTATTTCGACGTGCTCTCGGGGTAACTTCGTTGCCCGAATGTGCGCGATTTGCGCCGTGATCCATCGACTCATATCCTGCATGGCAAAGAACGATTGAACTCGGTGGGTTCTTTTCACAGGCAGTTTCTTGTGTTTCATCACGGTCGTGAGTGGGTTGGATTCCATCGCAAATGAGAGTTCAATCTGCTTTCGAAATTTCATCATTCGCTCGTAGATCTCTGCCCCTTGCGGAACCGAACCGTAAAACACCGGATTGTCATCCATTCTGAAGTCAAACTGTTTGTCGCAAGTCCCCTGCAATGGACACGCCTTACAATGTGCCTCGTCGCCCCGAAACCAAGAGGTGGCCGTGGCCGTGTCCTTGTCTAAGCCGTCCCAGATCAATCGATGCCCCTGTTCGCATTCTGGTCTTCCCGCTGCGTCACAGGACTCGGGAATAGTGGTGTCTTTCTTGAACCCTGTCACGACCGCCATGTCATGATCGTGAAAGGCACTTTTTTTGTCTTCTGCATCGAGATACCCTAAATCGGCGATCAAGTACTCCGTTTGCAGTTCATGAATTTTGCGTACTTCTTGGATCAAGGGCAACATGATCTTTACATCATGAAGATGGTTCGGCTTTCGTATCGGTGCGCGCTGTTCCCATACAGCGTAATAGCGAAAGCTATACGGTAAAAATGGGCATTTAGCATTCGCTAGATGAACTGTATCTCCAATTAGGAAGGTGAAACTCCTTCTCA
>JAJZCL010000059.1 GCA_021846165.1 Bacillota bacterium
CTTCGCCGTATTCGGCATAACTGAGCCACAACAGCGCATGCGGGTCGTCGCGCAAAAGCGTCAGGCGTTTTTTTAAGAGTACAGCCGCATGCCTGTAGCGACGGCGCTTTAGGTTGATTTCCGCGAGCCCCAAATAAGCGTCCGCCACGCGCTCGCGTTCATGCAACAACTCTTGATACAGCGCTTCCGCCTCCTCCATACGCGCAAGCGCCTGCAAGACCTGCGCCGTTTCAATCATCATTCCGGCCTGTTTGGGCGCGATCACAAGCGCCTGCCGGTATGCGGCCAGCCCGCCCTCGCCGTCGCCGTCCGCAAACCTAGCAGCGCCGACAAGGCGCCAGGCCAGCGCTTCGTTGGCATCGATGCGGGCGGCATGGGTTGCGTACCTAGCAGATTTTTTGTAGTCGCCGTCGACGTAGGCGCAGATCGCCAGATTGAGGTGGGCGTCGAGGTCGCTCGCGCGTAGCGCGAGTACGCGAAAAAGCGCTTCCTCCGCGCGTTTATACAAACCCGCCTCGGCGTACCGCTGCGCCCTTGCCGCCCACGCAGCCGCAAGCACCGCCTCATCCGTCGCCTCGTCGAGGAGTCGCGCCAGTTCCTGTTCCGCTCGCTCCCCTTCGCCCCCAGCCATCATGCTGAGCGTGTAAAACAGCCGGATCATCTCCAGATTCGGTTCACGATCGAGAACCTGGGCGAACTCTTTTTTCGCTTCCCTGAACATTTGCAGGTCAAAAAAACCCAAGCCCTTGCGCGACTGTTCACGCCAGTCGCGGTGGCCGTCAACAGGTGCGCTGTCTGCCACCGCGAACGGATAAACGGGCATGATCCACGCCACTGGCTTCGATTCCTGTTCGGCGTTGGCCAGTTGCAACGCAGTGGAGCGGATCGCCTGCAGGCGTTCGTCAAAAAACAACCAGTTCTCCAGCACGCTGTCCTGATAGTCGGACAACACGTCAAGGTCGTGCAGCACCTCCTCGACGACAGGCGTCGGTGCCTCGCTGATTCTTTCTTCCAACTGATTGAGGATCTGGTTCATTTGCACGTACATCTCATATAACGACAATGTTGACACCCGCCCGTTTTCCCTACAGGCTGTCCGAAACGGGTGAATTTATGCGAGAGCGGTTACTGTACGATCAGGTTGTCAATGAGTCGGGTTTTGCCGAGAAATACCGCGAGCGCAAACACGACCGACTGACCCGGTGCGGGAGTGTTCACCGGTTGCAATCGATCGCTATCGACACAGGTCAGGTAATCCACGCGAAACTCCGGCACGGCTTCCAGTTGTGCGCGTTCCTCGGCAAGCATCGCCGGGACATCGCGCTCCCCTCGCGACCAAGCGGCTTGCAACCGCAACAGCGCTTCGCGCAGGCGCGGTGCTAGCTTCCTTTGTTCAGGAGTCAGGTACGCGTTGCGCGAGCTTTTGGCGAGGCCGTCCGCCTCGCGTACGGTGTCAACGGCGACGATGTCGACGGGAATGGACAGATCGCCAACCATGCGCCTGACGATGCTGAGTTGTTGAAAGTCTTTTTGACCGAAATACGCACGCTCTGGCTGAATGATATGGAACAGTTTGGCCACGACTGTCGCTACCCCGTCAAAGTGGCCGGGACTTGCGGCGCCGCACAGGTGTTCACCCAAAGTGGCCACGTGAATCCTCGTCAGGGCGCCGTCCGCCCCGTACATCTCGGTCACGGTCGGCGCAAACACCACGTCGACGCCGCGCTCGCTACAAAACCTCTCGTCGCCAGGCAGATCGCGCGGGTACCTGTCGAGGTCTTCATTAGGACCGAATTGAAGCGGGTTGACGAAAATCGACACGATCACCCGCTGGTTGTCGTTCTTCGCCCGTTCCATCAGCGCCCCGTGGCCGGTGTGCAGGTAGCCCATCGTTGGCACGAGTCCGATCGATGCCCCACTTTTTCGCGCCACTTGCACGTACGCCTGCATCTCGTGGATGGTTGAAATGATGATCAAGGATTCACGTCCCCTTTGACTTTCGCGTACAGGAGCGCCAGTTCCTCTTCGCCGACCTCGTAACTAAAGGCAGGCGACGGAAACACGCCCGCCTTGACCTCATCACGGTATGTCCTGATTGCGGTCGTCGCCGCTTCCCCAAGGTGGGCGTAGGATTTTACGAATTTAGGAAGCTTGCGGCCGTACAGGTCGAGCAGGTCGTGGAACACCAGCACCTGCCCGGCGCACGCCGCGCCCGCGCCAATGCCGATGATCGGCACCGGCAGTTGCTCGCTGAGAATCGCCGCCAGTTTGGCGGGCACGCACTCCAGCACGATCATCGATACCCCCGCCTCCACTAGCGCCCAGGCGTCGGCAATGATGTGTTCTGCCGCCTCCAAATCCTTGCCCTGCACGCGAAATCCACCGAAATTGAGTGAGTTTTGCGGTGTCAAACCGACGTGGCCGCACACGGGAATGCCCGCTTCCACCATCGCTTGGACGTGCGGTGCCACCGCTTTGCCGCCTTCCAGCTTGATCCCGTCTGCATACGTTTCCTGCATGATACGCCCGGCATTGGCCAGCGTTTCGGGCACGCTTTTGCGGTAACTGAGAAACGGCATGTCGACCAGCACCATCGTGTGGGGGGCGCCGCGCCTGACTGCTTTGCCGTGATGAATCATGTCCTCCACCGTGACGGGAATCGTCGAGTCGTAACCCAGCACGACCATGCCTAGGGAATCCCCGACCAAGATGATATCCGCGTCCGCCTGTTCGGCAATCGCGGCCTGCGCGGCGTCGTAGGCGGTGACCATCACAATTTTTTCCCCTTTAGCGAAAAGTGACTTCAGGCTAAGGGTGGTAAGCCGTTTTTTGTCTGTCAACGCCAGCCCTCCTTAGGATTCAATAATTTCTCCGCTGCGAACCGATAGGGTTTCGGACGCTTCGTTCTGCACCCATAGTGTGCCCTCATCGTCAATGCCAAGCGCAAGCCCGGTCACTAGCGCCTCGCCCTGTCGCACGCGCACGGACTGACCGATGGTCATGCAGTGCGTTTCGTACTCCTCACGCCGCTCGCGAAAGCGCATGCCCACAAGATAGCGCTGCATACTGCCGTACAGTTCGTCAATGAGGCGGGCGGCCAAGCGGTTCGGGGACACACTGCGCCCCGCAGCGACCTTCAGCGACGTCGCGCGCGCCTTGATGTCGTCCGGAAAGTCCTCGGCATCTGCGTTAACGTTGACGCCGACGCCAATCACAAGGCGCGCCTCCCCGCTTGCCGTGCGCAATTCGGTGAGGATACCGCAGATTTTTTTCCCGTGAAGATAAATATCGTTCGGCCACTTGATCGCCACGTCCGCAACGCCGACTTCGGCGAGTGCTGTACGCACGGCAAGCGCGGCAAACAGCGGCCATTCGGCGAGTCGTTCGGAGTCGCTCGCGTCCAGCCTCAGCGCGACGGAGAGGGCAAGTCCCTTACCTGGCGGCGACACCCACAAGCGCCCCTGCCTCCCCCTACCGCTCTCTTGGCGATCCGTCAACACTGCCAGAAACGACGCGTGTTCTTCTGCCAGCCTCGTGCGCACCAGGTCGTTGGTGGAGGGAACGGACGGATACACGGTGATGGGAACGTGTTGGGGCGCGACTGCGAGGAACGAGCGAAGCAGCGCCGCATCAAGCGGTGCACTCTCAATCCACGCGCGTGCGCAGGCAAGCAGTTCCTCGCGCTGGTTGTCAAGCGCCCGCTTCGCGACCTGTTCAAATAAGTACGTCAGCAACGCCCCCACCGCAGGACCTTGTAAAGAAAAGGCGCGAACAAGGTCACTCCCGTTGATCGCCAAGTCCCGTTCTGTGCGCAGCGGGGCGCTTTCTAGCCAAGCGTGCGCAAGTTGCCAATCCGCCTGGCGGTCGCGCTGCGGATGGTGCGCCCAACACACGTCCACCGCACGCGCCAAAAACCCGTCGCCGTAAGCCGCCAGTTGCTTCCCGACCGCAAGCGGCAGCGCGGGCGGCAGCCCCGCTTGCCAGGCGCCCGCCAGGCGGAGGAGCGCCATCACCTCGTCCGCGTCTTTGCGGCTGTAGCGCAGCGCCCGCAAGGCTTCCCCCGCGCGATCCGCAAAGGGCAAAAGCAGCACAGCGAGGCGGTCGTGCAGGCCGTTCACGTTGACCGTTTGCGCACAAGCACAGGACCAGCGCAGGTCATGCCACCCCGTCCATGCCTCGATGACCTCGTCGGCCACCTCATCACACCGCGCCACTGTCAGCGCGACGAGAAACTTGTTCCACTCGTCCTGCCGCCGTTCCGGCGCGACCTTAGCAAGGCGCGTTGTGGATTCTAGCATCGCCGCCTGCGTGGCGGGATCGATAGTAAATCCAAGGGTGGCCGCAAAGCGCAAGGCGCGCGCCACGCGCAGGCCATCCTCTTGGAAGCGTAGCATGGGATCCCCCACCGCGCGCAATCGTTGTTCCCTCAGATCCACCAGACCGCCGTACGGATCGTACAAATTGCCGTTCGCGTCGACCGCCATCGCGTTGACAGTAAAATCCCGCCTGGCGAGATCACCCGCAAGCGTCGTGTCAAAGCGGACAAAGCGCGGGTGCCGCGCGTCGTCGTAGGGGCCTTCCGCGCGAAAGGTCGTCACCTCGAACCAGTACGACGCAAACAATACGCTGACAGTTCCGTGCGCAATCCCCGTCGGCAAGGTTTTTTCGAACAGGTGTTCCACCCGATCTGGCGGCGCGGAAGTGGCGATGTCGATGTCCTTGACGTCGCGTCCGAGCAGCTTGTCCCTGACCGCGCCGCCGACGATGTACGCCTCGTAACCATGCGCCCCGATGCGGCGCATGACGGCATGTGCCGCTACAAACTGCGGTTCACTCCATGTTACAATCATAACAGCGATTGGTACAGCGCTTCATATTCGATCACTCTGTCCTCCAATTTGAACGCCTTCGCCCGTTTGCGTGCCGCTCGGGAATACTTGCTCCAGAGTTCCTGATCGCCAAGCAGGCGAAGCGCGTTTGCGGCCATTTCATCGATATCCCCGACCGCCGACAATAAGCCCGAACGTCCGTGTTCGACCACTTCTGGAATGCCACCGATCGCAGTGCCGACGACTGGCGTTCCGCACGCCATCGCCTCCAGCGCGACGAGGCCGAAACTCTCCTTTTCGGACGGCAGCAAGAACAAATCCGCTAACGAGTACAGTGGCGCCACCTCATCCTGCTTGCCCAAAAACAACACGTCGCGCGCCAGTCCTTGGCGGTGCGTCAGCTCGCGCGCCAGTTCCAGATCCGGACCTTCACCGACCAGCAGCAGCTTGGCGGGAATCTGGTGCCTGACCTTGGCGAACACCTTCACCACATCCGCTACGCGCTTCACCGTGCGAAAGTTGGACACGTGCAGCAGGATCTTTTCGCCGCTAGGCGCCACTTTCTCGTGCCAGTTTGCATTGCTGACGCGATGAAACGCCTGCGCGTCAATAAAGTTGTAAATGCGGCGGATCGGACACTGGGTTTGAAACAGTTCACTCGTTTGCCGTGCCAGACTGTCCGATACCGCAGTGACAGCATCGCTTCGTTCGATGCCAAGGCGGATCACGTCGCGCAGGAGCGGGTCTTGGGCGAGTACCGTCACGTCCGTACCGTGCAGCGTCGTCACGAGGCGGGGGCGCTCGTCTTGGAGCATTTCCCTGGCCAGAAACGCGCAGACCGCAAACGGAACCGCGTAGTGGACGTGCAGGATCTGCAACCGGTAGTTGCGCACCACGTCCGCCATTTTTGCCGCCAGCGCCAAGTCGAAAGGGTTCTGGCGAAAGACGGGGTAGGCCATCGGCTCGACCTCGTGAATGTAGATGTTTTCAAGGAATAGGCCAAGACGAAACGGAATGCCAGACACGATAAAATGCACCTCGTGCCCGCGCTTCGCCAGCGCCTTACCCAGTTCCGTCGCGATCGCGCCCGATCCGCCCAGGGTCGGGTAGCAACTGATGCCAATGCGCATGCCTCGACCCCCTTTCGTAAGTGCTGTTAAAACAGAAAATGCTCCAACCCGTCCACTAATCCCTCGACCTTCATCACGCCGCGCACGCCCAGCAGCACGCCCGGCATAAAACTTTCCCTCGTCATGGAATCGTGGCGGATGCTAAGGCGCTCACCGTGCCCGCCAAATATCACTTCCTGATGAGCGACGAATCCTGGCAAGCGCACGCTATGTACTGGGATTCCCGCGACCATGTCCGCACTGCCGGGGTGCGCGATGTGCGCCCGTTGCGGTGCGTTTTTGCGCGCCAGCGCCAAGCGTTCCGCCGTTTTTTTGGCGGTGCCGGAGGGGGCGTCTTTTTTGCCGGCGTGGTGATACTCGATGATCTCCACGTCGGGTAAAAACGGCGCGGCAAGGGTGGACAGGCGCATCATCAACAGGGCGCCGATCGCAAAATTGGGTGCGTACAAGCCGCCGATGCGGGCATCGCGCAGGCGACAATCATAATCGCGCAGCTCCGCCTCGTCAAACCCGGTGGTTCCAATCACGGGGCGAATCCCTAGGTCGATAGCGACGGCAATGTGTTCATTGGCAACCTCGTAGTGCGTAAATTCGACGAGGACGTCCGGCATCGTCGCGATCAGGCACTGCCGGAACTCTGTAAAGTACGGTACGCCCGCGCACTCTTTCGCTTCATCGCGCACACGCACGATGCCCGCCACCAGTTCCATGTCGGCGGCGGCCAATACGGTTTTGACGGTTTCGCTGCCCATTTTACCATAGGCGCCCGCTACCGCGACGCGGATTGTCGTCATTGGTCATTCCTGCTTTCCATCGTGTCGTTCCGCTTTTTCGTCCAGCGGTTGGCGTCGCGTGTCGCAAACTTGGCCATCACCTGACGATGGACGGTTTCAAGGTCAATGTTGAGGGAATTGGCGAGGCAGGCGATCACGAACACCATATCGCCCAGTTCAAGCGCGATCTCGCCGTCCAGTTCACTCGTTTTTTTCTTTTTTTCCCCGTAGCGGTGGTTCACTTCCCGCGCCAGTTCGCCCAGTTCTTCGGTGAGGCAAACGACCAGCGACATGGGCGGAAAGTACCCCTCCTCGAACTGGGCGATGTAGCGATCCACTTCTTCCTGCATCTTTTTCAAGGTTAAATCCATAGTGTTCTCCCTTTCGCTAACCCTGTTCTTATGATAATCACTTCATAAGCCATGGACAACCGTCATAGAGTAAAAGGTGAATGGAATATCGACGGGAGGGCTCGCTTTGCGCACTTTTCGCAAACCCATCATGGCATTGGTTTTCGCGATGTTGATCGGACTTTTTACGATCGCCCTCGTGTGGTTCCCGAAGGCGGGGTTCGACGCTGGATTGAGCGGCTTAAAAATCTTCCTTGACGTCGTGTTCCCGTCCCTGTTGCCGTTTTTTATCCTGTCCGATCTGATGCTAGGTCTTGGCTTAGTGCGAGCGCTCGGCGTGTTGCTGGAGCCGCTCATGCGGCCACTCTTTAATGTGCCTGGCGTCGGCGCCTTCGCGCTCTCGATGGGACTTGCGGCGGGATACCCGATGGACGCCGTGATCACGGCCAAGTTTCGCGAAAATGGCGAGTGTACGCGGATTGAGGGAGAGCGCTTGCTGGCGTTCACAAACACGGCGGATCCCCTGTTCATGTTTGGCGCCGTCGCCGTGGGTATGTTCAAGTCGCCCACACTTGGCGCGTTGTTCGCGATTGCGCACTACGTGTCTGCGTTCATCGTCGGGATCAGTTTTCGCTTTTATGGTCGCAAACACGACGCGCCGCTTCAGAGGGTGCGCACGCGCCACACCGCACCGATTTGGCGGCGAGCCTACCGGGAAATGGTGTGCGCGCGGCGCGAGGATGGGCGACCGTTCGGGCGCATGCTGGGGGACGCCGTCAACGATTCTGTCCGCACGCTGCTGATGATTGGCGGTTTTATTATGTTTTTCGCGGTTTTTTTGCGCGTGCTTGGGGAAGTCGGGGTGGTGGGGCTTGTCACGCCGCTGTTGGTGGGGGTGTTTCACCTGCTGCACGTGAATACGCAATTGATCCAACCGATGATTAACGGGATTTTTGAGATTGACATCGGCGCCGCCAGTGCGGCGCAAGTGAACGCGCCGCTGATTGAAAAGGTCAGCATGGTCAGCGCGATCATCGCCTGGAGCGGCTTGTCGGTTCACGCGCAGGTGGCGAGCGTCCTCACCAAAACAGATATTCGCATGCGTCCGTATGTTCTTGCAAGGGTGTACCACGCCCTGCTCGCGGGAGGCATCACGTACATGCTGTTGAAAACGCGCCTGAGCGGCGCCCTTTCCAGTTGGTTTCCCCGCACAACGTTCGCACTGGCACCCAGTCACACGGCACCGATCGATCTTTTTCACAATGCGTACATCGCACTTTCTACCTGGGTGTTGCTGACGGTGATCACTCTGTTTGCGGCGCTGATCGTGTATGCGACTCCCCGTTTGCGGGTTCTGTTCTGGTTGATTAAAGGCGGCGACCGTTGATTCCAGCGGCGCCGCCCTATACATCGGCTTAAAAAAGGTGCCACCACCACTGGTTCAGAAGCAACAAGACGCCAAGTCCGACGGTGTAGTACCCGAACGGGCGGACGCTGTGGCGACTCACCCACTTGAGCAGAAAACGGATCGCCAGGTAGCCCGTCAGGGCGCTGATGAGAACAGCGAGCAGCAGCATGGGGGTGAAGACTTGTTGCAAAGTGGAACCGGCGTTCTTGAAGGCGAACATCGTCGCGCCAAGCAGTGCCGGGATGGAAAGCAAAAACGAGAACCGCACCGCTTCTTCTCGTTTGACGCCAAGACCGATGGCTGCCGACATGGTCAGTCCAGAGCGGGACAGCGCCGGGAGAATCGCCGCCCCTTGCGCACAACCGATCAAAAACGCTTGGCTAAGGCCAATTCGACCGCTGTACAACCCGCTTCGCGTTTCTGCGAGTAACAACAAAAGTCCCGTCAACAAGAACTCTGCGCCGAGCATTTGCCCGGTGGCAAACGCTGTTTCGATCCACGGTTGAAACCATAACGCAATCGCCACAGTGGGAACGGTTCCCGCAAGCAAATGCCGCCAGAGAGGGTCGCGCGGGTGGCGGACGAGGTCGATCAAGTCTTTGCGAAAGGCGAATACCAGTGCGGCAAGCGTACCTGTGTGTAAACTGACGTCGAGCAAGAGCGGCGGCGCGTTGACCTGCCACAACCGCTGCAACAACACGATGTGACCCGAACTGCTGATGGGCAAAAACTCACTGATTCCCTGCAGTGCCCCGTATAGGATCGCTTGTCCGATGTGCATGGGAATTCCCCCTTTCAGTCCGATTCTATGCACGACGGGTTAGGTTAGTACAAGCACGCATAGACTGGGAACCATCCCCATAAAAATGAAGTGGTGAGGTGATGCGCGTGTGAAAAAAAGATGGCTAACGTCAGTGTTCGAAATCGCCGTCACCTATATGGGCACGGTGGTCGGCGCGGGATTTGCATCCGGTCAGGAAATCAGGCAGTTTTTTTCGCAAAATGGGGCTCACGCTATGTGGGGCATCGCCCTGACGGTGGTGCTGTTTTTTGCTTTCGGCGTGTACGCCTTAAGTCTTGGACCGCGTCACGGTGTGCGAACGTTTACAGAACTCACGCAAAAAAAACTCGGCCAGCGCTCAGGGGCACTGGTGAACGCGCTGCTGATGGTGACCATTTTTGGTTTGAATGTCGCCATGATTGCCGGGGGCGGTACGTTGCTTCGGCAGGTGTTCGGGTGGCCGCTGTACATCGGTACTCTGATTTGCGTGTGGACCACCTTGCTTTTATTGCTGTTTGGGATTCGCGGGATTATTTTGGCCAACTCGCTGATCGTGCCGTTTATGCTCTTGTGGGTGTTCGTTTCGTCGAGCTACTTCCTTTCTCTTCTCCATTCCGTCGCGTGGCACGCGCCTTCACACCCGGTCGGTCACTTAGCGCCGCTTTGGCAAACCGTGTTGGCGTTTTCGTATTTAGGGTTTAATGTCGGCCTATCGCTGCCTGTACTCGTGCCGCTTGGCGCCCTGCATTCGCACCCGCGCGCACGCTTGTTCGGAAGCGCGTTTGGCGCCACTGGACTGGGCGCCTTGATGATCTTGATCCATCTTTTGCTGGTGAACGCGCACGACCTGACGCTGCAAGACATCCCGATGGCAACGATTGCGAGCGTCTTGCCGCCGATCATGCGCAGCAGTGTACTTATCGCGATCGGGGCGGAAATCTACTCGACACTGATCGCTAATGCGTTCGGGTTTGCCAATGAACTGGCAGAAATATTGAATCGAAAGTTTTTCGATATGCTGCTGCTTTCCCTGGTCGTTGCGTATGCGTTTGCGCAAGTTGGGTTTTCCCGCATTGTCGCTTGGTTTTATCCGACATTCGGCGTGTTCGGGTGCTTGTTGCTGTTCTTGTTCATGGTTCAAGAAATACGAAACTTGCATGTATAATGAGTCTGGAATGATTGGCAAGGGGTGAAATCGCCGTGAAAGTCAGGTTCATGAATTTTTTGTTTATCGTCGTCGGCAGTTTGCTGTATGCGCTGGGGCTTAATGCGTTTATCGTCGGCAATCACCTGGCCGAAGGAGGATTTGTCGGGCTTTCGATAGTCGCTTTATATAAGCTGCACATCCCGCTAGGTGTTTCGTACTTTATCTTAAATATACCCGTTGTATTGCTAGGTTGGAGGTTTTTTGGGAAGTACTTTGTCGCAAAAACCTTCTTGGGCATCGTTCTCGTCTCCGTGTTTTCGCTGTTGACGCAGCACTTTACCCAACCGACGCACGACCGTTTGCTGGCCGCTCTGTATGGTGGGGTCATTTGTGGACTGGGATTGGGCTTGATCTTTCGCACTGGCGCAACGACGGGCGGTACGGATATATTGGCGCGCGTCGCTCACCACTTATACGGCTTCAGCATGGGGCGCCTGCTGTTCGCGGTCGACGTCATCGTGATCATCATCGTGGCGGTGGTGATCGGAAAAGAAACGGCCATGTATTCGCTGGTGGCGCTGTTTGTCGCTAGTCGCGTCGTGGACTTCGTCATTGAAGGCGTCTCCTCTTCCAGAGCCGCGTTCATCATCAGCGATCACTGGGTAGCGATTGTCAAAGCGATTCAGGATGAACTGGGCAGGGGCACCACCCTTCTCTCAGGACAAGGGGGATTTACGGGGGCGGACAAGCAGGTGGTCTACTGCGTGGTCAGTCGCAATGAAGTCGTCCGCCTACAACAACTGGTGCGGCAACTTGATGATCAGGCATTTGTCGTGCTGAATGAAGTTCACGACGTCCTCGGCGAAGGCTTCACCCGCTGATGCGACAAGGAAAAGCCGTTTGCCTCGATCGGGCAAACGGCTTTTTGTATGAGAATTCTTTATTTTTGCTTTTGTGCAGCCAACCAGTCCGCGATTTGTTGCAGTTGGCTTGTGTTCGTCAGCCCGCCTCCAGGAGGCATGTTGGGCGGAAAGCCTTTCTGAATCACAGGCAACAGTTGCGAAGAACTGGCGACGTTGCCGATGCCTCGTAACTCCGGTCCAAACGCACCTTCCAGGTTCGAGCCGTGGCAAGCTCCGCAAGTATTTTCAAACAGCTTATATCCCGGCATTGAGGTGGACATCAACGCCGTACTTGTCGGGTGTTGTACTTGGAACGGCAACCCGCTGGAACTGGAACCTCCGGAACTGGCGCTCATCTCTTCCTGGTGTTGCGCCCACGCTTCCGCAGTCAGCCAAGACATCATCACGATGGCAATCACCATCGAGCCAGTGGCCAGCGGACGCTTAAACGGACGGCGCGACTTGCTCCAGTCAATCCACGGCAGGAAAATGAGCAGCAGCGTGATAATGACAGGAACAAGGAAAGCGCCAAACACGATTCCTGAGCCAGGATAGTACTTGAGTGCCTGATACAGGAACAGGAAGTACCAGTCTGGAACGGGAATATAACTGGAGTCGTTCGGGTTCGCTTGTGCGCTTAACCCAACGTGGTTCAACAGAACCCAGATCAGGAAGCCGACGATGAACATAGCTCCCACGATCCACTCTTTTAGCAAAAAGTTAGGGAAAAACGGTTCACGACCGTCGTGCAACTCGCGATGGGTGCGAAAGTGACGCGGTGTGCCCTTAATCTTCTCCCTCGGATCTTCAGATGACAATGCCTATACCTCCTCGCTGGTGTGGCGGTTCGAGGGTT
>JAJZCL010000060.1 GCA_021846165.1 Bacillota bacterium
TGGGCGCGGAGCCGCTCTTTTTTTTGGACTACTTTGCGACGGGAACGCTGCGACCGGGTGTGGCGGAAGCGGTGGTGAAGGGCGTGGCGGACGGTTGTGTGCAGGCGGGCGCTGCGCTCATCGGCGGGGAAACGGCGGAGATGCCGGGGATGTACGCGGACGGGGAGTATGACATTGCCGGGTTTGCGGTCGGCGTGGTGGAGCGTTCGCGGCTCGTGGATGGCAGCAGTGTGCGCGTGGGGGACGCGGTGATCGGCCTTGCGTCGACGGGCGTACACGCGAATGGGTTTTCGCTCGTGCGCAAGCTGCTCACGGGGCATGGCGTCGCGCTTGCGGATCGCCCCGAACAGCTTCTGGGGCAAACGGTGGGCGAGGCGCTGCTCGCGCCGACGCGGATCTACGTCAAGTCTGTCCAAGCGGCGCTTGCCGCGCACACGGTGCGGGCGATGGCGCACATCACCGGTGGCGGGCTGCTTGAAAACATTCCGCGCGTGTTGCCGGAGGGGACGGCGGTGCGCCTTGACGCAGGGTTATGGCAGGCGCCGCCTGTGTTCGAGTGGCTGAGGAGCCTGCGTGAGATTGACGCGACGACGCTGTACCGCACCTGGAACATGGGGATCGGGTACGTGCTGATCGTGCCTACAGAAGAGGCGGACGCTGTTGTGGCGACGCTGCGTACGAACGGGGAAACTGCGGCGGTGATCGGTGAAGTGGTGGAAGGGGAACGGCGAGTGACGATCGCGGGTGGCAGTTTGTGAGGGAGATCGCAATCGCTGTGTTCGCGTCGGGCACCGGATCGAACTTTCGCCGTCTGCTCGCGGTGGAACAGGCGGGCGGACTGGGCAGCGGCCGCATCCGCCTGCTCGTTTGCGATCGCTCAGAGGCGCCGGTGATCGCGGCGGCGCGGGCGGCGGGCGTTCCTGTTTTTGCGGCGCGGCACAAGGAGCTAGGCGGTAAGGATTCATGGGAAACGCAGGCGCTGGCAAGAATGCGCGCGGCAGGGGTCGAACTGGTGGTGCTCGCGGGGTATATGCGCCTCGTTGGATCTGTGCTGCTGAGCGCGTACCGGGGGCGAATGATTAATCTCCACCCGTCGCTGCTGCCCGCATTCAAGGGCAAGGACGCGATTGGACAAGCGTATGCGGCAGGCGTCAATCACACAGGCGTGAGCGTCCACTACGTCAGCGAGGAACTTGACGGCGGCGAGGTGATCGCGCAGGCGCGGGTCGACGTGTTGCCGGGAGAATCAATCGCGGCGCTGGAGGCGCGCATCCACGCACAGGAGCATGAGTTGTTGCCGCAGGTGGTGCGGGTTTTATGCGAACAATGGGCGAAGGAGTAATGAGGATGGCAAGGGCGTTACTGAGTGTATCGGACAAAACAGGCATTGTGGAACTGGCGCAAAAACTCCACCAGGCGGGGATCGAACTGGTGTCGACGGGCGGCACCTACAAGACGCTGGCGGAGGCCGGGTTGCCGGTGCTGGAGGTCGCGGCGGCGACAGGTTTTCCGGAGATGATGGACGGGCGCGTCAAGACGCTGCACCCGAAAATCCACGGCGGGTTGCTCGCGCTGCGTGACGATGCGGCGCACATGCAGGCGGCCGCTGCGCACGGGATCGAGATGATCGACGTTGTCGTCGTCAACCTGTACCCGTTTGCGGCGACGATCGCAAAACCTGACGTAACATTGGAGGAAGCGGTCGAAAACATCGATATCGGCGGGCCTGGCATGCTGCGGGCGGCGGCGAAAAACCACCGTTTTGTGACGGTGCTGGTCGATCCAGAGGATTACGACTGGGTGGGGGAACGCCTTGCGGCGGGAGGCGCGATCACGGCGGAAGAAAAGTTTGCACTGGCGGCCAAGGTGTTTCGGCACACAGCCGCATATGACGCGCGCATCGCGGGATACCTCACGGAGCAGGCGGGCATCGCGTTTCCAGAAACGCTAACGCTCACGTATGACCTAGCGCAACCGCTGCGCTACGGGGAGAACCCGCACCAGCAAGCGGCTTTTTACAAAACGCAGCCCGCGTTGCACGGATCGCTCGCGAGCGCGGTGCAGCTACAAGGGAAAGAGCTTTCCTATAACAACATCCAAGACGCGGACGCAGCGCTGGCCATTCTCGCCGAATTTGGCGAGCCGACGGCGGTGGCCGTCAAGCACATGAATCCCTGCGGCGTGGGCACAGGCGACTCGATTCACGAGGCGTACGAGCGTGCGTACGCAGCCGACCCAGTGTCGATTTTCGGCGGGATTGTTGCGCTGAACCGTGCGGTGGACGAGACGCTCGCCAGCAAACTTGCGGAACTTTTTTTGGAAATTATCATTGCGCCAGAGTATACGGAAGCTGCACTAGCGATGTTTGCGAAAAAGAAAAACCTGCGCGTGCTGACGGTTTCGTCGTTTGGCGACAGTGACGGCGAATGGTCAGTGAAAGGGGTGCGCGGCGGACTGCTTTTGCAGGAACGCGATGTGCATGAGGTGTGCGCGAACGACCTCGAAGTGGTAACCGCAATACAGCCGACCATGGCGGATGTGGAAGAGATGTTATTTGCCTGGAAGGTCGTCAAACACGTCAAGTCGAACGCCATCGTCATTACCCGCGAAGGCCGCACCATTGGCGTCGGCGCAGGGCAAATGAACCGTGTGGGCGCGGCGGAGATCGCGCTGCGCCAGGCGGGGGAACTGGCGAACGGGGCGATCCTCGCGTCGGACGCGTTTTTCCCGATGCCAGACACGGTGGAAGTGGCGGCCAAAGCGGGGGTGCGGGCGATCATTCAACCGGGCGGCTCGATTCGGGACAAAGACTCGATTGCGGAAGCCAACCGACACGGGATCGCAATGGTGTTCACCAAGTTGCGCCACTTTAAGCACTAGCACGTGGGGGAGGGGTTTGGCATGAAGGTGTTGGTGATTGGCGGGGGCGGACGCGAGCACGCGATCGTTCGTAAACTCGCAAACGACGCATCGCACAGCGGGCGTGAACTGGAACTGTTTGCGGCGCCGGGCAATCCGGGGATCGCGGAACTCGCGCAGTGCGTCAGAATCGGCGCGGAAGACGTCGAGGCGTTGCTTGATTTCGCGAAAAGGGAAGCGATCGACCTCACGGTGGTGGGGCCGGAGGCGCCGCTCGCGCTCGGGATCGTCGACCGTTTTGAAGAGGCGGGGTTGCGTATTTTTGGCCCGCACAAGGCGGCGGCAGCCATTGAGGCGAGCAAGTCGTTTGCGCGTGCGGAGGCGGAAGCGGCCGGAGTCCCTTCGCCAAAGTACCGAGTGTTCGAGGTGTACGAAGAGGCGCTTGCTTATTTGCGTGAGCAGCACGGACCTTGGGTGATCAAGGCGGACGGCCTTGCGGCAGGCAAGGGCGTGACCGTGACGGACGACCTGGCGGCGGCGGAGGCGGCGCTGCGCCTCGCGATGGCGGACAAGGTGTTCGGTGAAGCAGGCAATCGAGTGGTGATCGAGGAGTACCTTGAAGGAGAGGAAATCTCCGTCCTCGCGCTCGTGGACGGGAGCGGATTCCAATTGTTCCCGGCAATCGAAGATCACAAGCAGGTGAACGACGGCGACAAGGGTTCCAACACGGGCGGGATGGGCACGTTTGCGCCGGTCGGCGTGGCGACGGATGAGGTCATGGCCAAGGTGCGGGACGAGGTCTTCGGGCGTATGGCAAAGCGGTTCAAGGAAATCGGCATCACGTACCGTGGCGTCCTGTTCGCGGGGCTGATGGTGGTGGATGGGCAACCGTATCTAATTGAATTTAACGCTCGCTTTGGCGACCCGGAAACGCAGGTGGGGCTGGAACTGCTGGAGTCGGATCTGCTTGCTGCGCTGGAGGCGGTCGTGGCTGATCGCGTGGCGGAGTTCCCGTTGCGGTTTGCGCGTGACGCGGCGGTGTGTGTGGTGTTGACGGCGCAGGGATACCCTGACGCATACCGCAAAGGCGATGGGATCGAAGGCATCGCGCAGGTGCGGGACGCGTACGTGTTGCAGGCGGGCACCGCCACCGACGCGAAGGGGCGCGTCGTGACAAACGGCGGTCGCGTGTTGGGCGTTGTCGCGCGTGGAGGAACGCTTGACGAGGCGCGGGCGCTCGCGTATCATGCGGTCGATCAGGTACAATTCGTTGGCAAGCACTTTCGCACGGACATTGGCGCGAGGCGCAAGGGAGAAGGCTAATCGGCGTTGCAAGCGAAAAATGACGCACGGCTTGCCGCGCTCTTTGTATTCATCGGCGGAGCAAGCTATGGCGTGGTGTCTCCTCTTGTAAAATATGTATATCAAAAGGGATTCGGCGTCACCGATTTGTCGGTGGCGCAGTTTTACTATGCGGCCATCACCTTTTGGCTGCTGGCGCTCGTGACTTACCGCAAAGGGCGCGGGCGTTACGTGCTAACGCAAAAAACATGGGTGCGGCTTGCTGGTCTTGGAATACTCAGCGCACTTGCCACCGTCGCGTATTACGAGGCGCTGCGGACGTTGCCCGTCTGGCTTGGCGTGATCCTGATGTTCCAGTACACGTGGATGACCTTTCTGATCCAATTTGCGATCACCAGAAAACTGCCATTCAAGTGGGAGTGGTGGAGCGTTGCGTTGATTATCGCGGGCACCGTGTTTGCCAATCTGGGTGGCGCACGCCATACAGGGCACGTGACGTGGGTGGGAATCGTGTTGGGAATCGTCGCTGCCATTGGGTATTCGTTGTTTATCTACGGCAATGCGGGTATAGACGCCACCGTGCCGCCGTTTTACCGCTCCGCCGTGATGGCAACTGTGTCGGCGGTGGTGATTACGCTCGTGTTTCCGCCGCATGGCGCATTCTGGTCGCTCAACCTGCACGGGATGTGGGTGGATGGATTTTTGGTGGGGATATTCAATCAGGTGCTGCCGATTTTTGCGTTTGCCGTCGGCATTCCGCGCGTTGGCGGCGGTGCGGCGGCGATTTTGGCGAGCGTGGAGTTGCCGGTTGCGCTGGCGCTTTCGGCCTGGTGGCTCGGTGAACCGGTGGGCGGGTTCGGGTGGAGCGGGGCAGCGGTGATCATGGCGGGCATCGCTGTCGGACAAATCCGTGCCGATTAGCGTATTGAAAAATTATTCACTTACTCGTATAATGATGCAAAGGAACGGGGTGGGTGCATGCTCGTCGCGGTTTACGGGGCAACAGGGTACAGCGGCATTGAGGCGTTAAAGCTGTTGACGGCGAGAAGCGACTTAGAAGTGGCGTGGATCGGGTCGGACTCACAAAAAGGCAAGAAACTCGCTGAGGTGAACCCGTTGTTTCGGGATACCCCTTATGATGGGCTGCGGTTTTCCGAACAGGATGCAAAATTGCCCGCTGTGGATTACGCGCTGTTTGCGACGCCGCACGGATTTGCCCGCAGGGTAGCGCCAACACTTATAGAGCGGGGCATTAAGGTGATTGATTTTAGCGGCGACCACCGTTTGCCGCAGGCGGTGTACGAACAGTGGTACGGGAAGACTGCCGAAGGCGCGGCGACGGAGGCGGTGTACGGGTTGCCAGAGATCAACCGCGACGCGATCCGAAAGGCGACTCTCGTCGCCAACCCGGGCTGCTACGCGACGGCGGCGGCGCTGGCGCTGATTCCCGCTGTGGAAGCGGGCATCGTCGACGCCCGTCGCCTTGTGGTTGACGCAAAATCGGGCGTGTCTGGCGCGGGCAGGAGTCCGCAACAGACGACCCACTTTGTCGAGGTCAGCGAATCACTCAAGGCGTACAAGGTCGGCGCACATCAGCACACGCCGGAGATCGAGCAGACGCTCGCACAGGTCAGCCGCAGGCGGGGCGGCGATACGGAAGGCGTGCGGGTGCTGATGACCACGCAGCTTTTGCCGATCAAGCGCGGAATCTACGTGACGGCGTACGGCGCACTGTTGGAAGACATGAGCGCACAGGAAGTGGCAGAGCTTTATTGGAAGCGATACGAACATGAGCCGTTTGTCAAGGTGCTGCCGCTGGGAGCAGTCCCGGAGATCCGATTGGTGACGGGCACCAATGAGTGTCACATCGGTCTCCACGTCGACGCGCGGACAAAGACGCTGCTTGTCATGTCGGCGCTAGACAACCTGATCAAAGGAGCGGCGGGACAGGCGATTCAGAACCTCAACCTGCTGGCGCGCGTGGAGGAAAGAGCCGGACTGACGGGAATGGCCTGGTGGTAAACGGAGGATGTTCGATTGGACAAAATTGTGATTAAGTACGGTGGCAGTGTGCAAAAAGGTGGTTCCGCCGCTGACGGCTTTCTTGACGAACTGGCAAGTTTGGCGCATACGGGCGGCAGTTGGGCAGTCGTCCACGGTGGCGGCGCAGAGATTTCGGAGTGGCTAAAACGGGTCGGGCACACAAGCGAGTTTAAGAACGGCCAACGGATCACGGATGACTTGACACTGGCTGTCGTGGAGATGGTGCTTTGCGGTCGCGTCGGCAAACGGATTGCTCGCCACCTTGCGGCGTGCGGTGTGCGGGCGGCAAGCGTGAGCGGCGAGGATGATCGCATGCTCGTGGCGCGCCCGCTCGATCGCGGTGAGTATGGCCATGTGGGTGAAATCGAAACGGTCAACACTGGGCTTTTGACGGCGCTTTGGGAACAAGGCTATGTGCCGGTCGTCGCGCCGCTCGGCGTGGGGGCGGACGGGCGCGTGTACAACATTAACGCCGATGTGGCAGCCGGACAGATTGCGGGTGCGCTCGGTGCCGACCTGCTGGTACTCGCGACCGACGTCACGGGTGTGAAAGAGTCAGCGGATTCGGCAACCGTCATCCCTGAATTGACCGTCGCTGAGGCCATGGCGATGATTCGCACAGGGTGCGCGGTGGGGGGGATGATTCCCAAACTGACGTCTGCCGCTGTCGCCATCGCGGGCGGCGTCAGGACGGTCGTGATTGCGAGCGGCGAGGAACCGGGACTGTTGGCGCGGGTGATGCAAGGGCAAAGTGCGGGAACGCGGATTGTCGGAAACCGGGAAGGGAGCGTACACCATGCTTGATTGGGATAGTGTGGAAATCACGCAAGCAGACGCCATGCACGTGATGCCGACGTATGCCCGCCAACCCCTGCGTGTGGTCAGGGGAAAAGGGGTGTACGTGTTTGACGATCAGGGGCGCAAATACCTTGATTTTACAAGTGGAATTGCGGTCTGTGGGCTTGGTCACTGTCATCCGGCACTGGTGGCGGCGGCGACCGAGCAAATCAACACCCTTTGGCACATGTCCAATCTGTATTTGACGGAACCACAGGCGCGTCTGGCGGAAAAATTAACCGCTGCGAGTGGATTTGACAGAGTATTTTTCGCCAATTCGGGCGCGGAAGCGAACGAGGCGGCGATCAAACTTGCGCGCCGCTACAGCAAGCATACGTTTGGGGCGCATAAAGGTGAAATTCTGACGTTTACGCACTCGTTTCACGGGCGCACCCTCGCGACGGTGACGGCGACCGCCCAGCCCAAGTACCAGGAGGGGCTTGGTCCGCTGCCGGGCGGCTTCCGCTATGTCGAAGCGCCGTCGCTGCGTGCGGTGCAAGAGGCCATTGCGCCGAAAACATGCGCGGTGATGGTTGAGCCAATCCAGGGCGAGGGCGGCGTGCGCCCGATGAAAAAAGAGTTTTTGCAAGACCTTCGGGAGTTGTGCGATGCCTACGGGTTGCTGTTGATTTTTGACGAGGTGCAGACAGGAGCGGGACGCACGGGCGAGTGGCTGGCTTGGCAGGTGTACGGTGTCAAACCGGATATTGTGACGATGGCTAAATCACTGGCGGGCGGGCTGCCGATGGGCGCCACGATGGCGATGGAAGACGTGGCGGTTTCGCTGTCGGCAGGCACGCATGGATCGACCTTCGGTGGCAATCCGGTCGCCGCTCGTGCAGCGCTGGCGGTGCTGGAGACAGTGCTTGCACCGGGGTTTTTGGTGCGTGTTAGGGAATCTGGTCAGGAATTGCAGACGCAATTGATCAAACTGGCGTCCAAGTTGCCGGAGGTCGTTGAGGTAAGGGGCATGGGACTGATGTGGGGCGTTCAGTTGGAGCGTCCGGATGCGGGCAAGGTGGTCGATGCCTGCCGCGAACGCGGTCTGCTGGTTCTCACGGCGGGCGCGGACACGATCCGCTTGCTGCCGCCGCTCATCGTGACGGGCAACGAACTGGAGTGGGCGGTAGATATGCTTGGCGAGGCGATCGAATCGGTGTACGCAAAGGTGAACGAGTGTTAAACCAACGAGGGGGAAGGTCATGGAAACGGCAGCAGCCATCGCGCTACAAGGATTTAAGGGGCGCCACATGCTTGATTTCACGTCGCTCAGCCGGAAAGAATTGCAGGCGCTGCTCGCCTTAGCGGCAGATCTGAAGGAACGCCGCAAGCGCGGTGAACCTACTCCGTATTTGCAAGGCAAGTCGCTAGGCATGATTTTTGAGAAGGCGTCGACGCGTACGCGCGTGTCGTTTGAGGTGGCGATGTTTGAACTCGGTGGTCATGCCCTGTTCCTGTCGGGTGGGGCTACGCAGATCGGACGCGGGGAAACGGTGGCCGACACGGCGCAGGTGCTTTCGCGCTACGTACACGGGATCATGATCCGCACGTTTGCTCACGACAAAGTAGAGGAACTCGCTCGTCACGCCACCGTTCCGGTCATCAACGGGTTGACGGACGACCATCACCCGTGCCAGGTGCTGGCGGATCTGCAAACGATCGCAGAGCGCAAAGGGGCATTGAAGGGACTCACAATCAGCTATGTCGGCGACGGGAATAACATGGCGCACTCGATCTTGCAGGCGGCTCCGCTTGTCGGCATGAATGTGCGGGTCGCGACGCCAGAGGGCTATGAACCGAAAGAGGCGATCATCGAACAGGCGCGCGTTTTTGCCAAACAAGTCAACACGGAGGTGTGGGTCGGTCACGATCCGGCGGTGGCGGTGGCAGGGGCAGACGCCGTGTATACGGACGTATGGGCGAGCATGGGGCAGGAAGCGGAAGCGGAAACCCGTAAACGGGTGTTTGCGCCGTATCAGGTCAACGCGGAAATGATGAAACTGGCGGCCAAAGGCGCACTGTTTATGCACTGTCTGCCGACGCACCGGGGCGAAGAGGTGACGGCAGCGGTCATCGACGCGCCAGGCTCAGTGGTGTTCGATCAGGCGGAAAATCGCTTGCACGCGCAAAAGGCGCTGCTGGTGGCGACCATGAGTGATCAGCTTAGAGAATGGTAAAGGGAGAATGGGTATGTCAGAAAATCAGAAAATAGTGCTTGCATATTCCGGTGGATTGGATACTTCTGTCGCGATCAAGTGGTTGCATGATAAGCTGGGGTATGATGTGATCGCGATGTCGATTGACGTAGGGGAAAAGCAAGACCTTGATTTTGTCCGCGCAAAAGCGCTCCAGGTGGGCGCGGTGGAGTCGCGCGTGATCGACGCAAAAGACAAGTTCGCAAATGAGTACATTTTGCCGAGCCTGTACGCCAACGCATTGTATGAAGGGGTGTACCCGCTCTCAGCGGCGCTTTCGCGCCCGCTCATTTCTGAACTATTGGTGCAGATCGCGAATGAAACCAGTGCTGCGGCGGTGGCGCATGGCTGTACGGGAAAAGGCAACGACCAGGTGCGCTTTGACGTATCGGTCGCGGCGCTAAATCCTGAGTTACAGGTCGTGGCGCCCGTGCGCGAGTGGGCCTGGACGCGTGACGAGGAGATCGAGTACGCAAAAGAACACGGTATTCCTGTGCCGATTACGAAGGAGAACCCGTTCAGCATCGACGCGAACCTGTGGGGGCGCAGTTGCGAGGCGGGGGTGTTGGAAGACCCGTGGGCGGAACCCCCGGAAGCGGCATATGAGTGGACGACGAGTCCGGAACAGGCGCCGGATGCGCCGCATTACGTGGAAATCGGGTTTGAAAAAGGCACTCCCGTCACGCTGGACGGTGCGGGGATGCCGCTTGCCAAGCTGATTACGACGCTGAATCAAGTCGCGGGCAGCCACGGCTTTGGTCGCATCGATCATGTCGAAAACCGTCTGGTTGGCATCAAGTCGCGCGAGGTCTACGAGGCACCGGCGGCGCTCGCCCTAATCCGGGCGCACAAGGCGCTGGAGTACCTGACGCTCACTCGCGAGGTGGCGCAGTTGAAGCCGCATTTGGAGCAGCAGTATGCGGAACTCGTCTACAACGGCCTGTGGTTCTCGCCGCTCAAAAAGGCGCTCGACGCCTTCATGAAGGAAACGCAAGTGAACGTGACGGGGAGCGTGCGGTTAAAGTTTTATAAAGGATCGCTAAGTGTTGTGGGGTCGACTTCCCCGTATTCGTTGTACAGTCACAACCTGGCTACCTATGCGGAAGGCGATCAGTTTGACCATGACGCGGCGGTTGGTTTTATCTCCCTGTGGGGGCTGCCAACAAGACTACAGGCCAGTGTCAACAACAGCGTGAAGAAGTAAGGAGTGCAGCATGGAAAAAGGGCAAAGCATGTGGGGAGGGCGCTTTCGCAAGCCCCCTCACGAGTTGGTGGAAGCGTTCAACGCCTCGGTTCACTTTGACAAGCGCCTCGCCGCTTATGATATTCAGGGCAGCATCGCGCATGTGCGGATGCTGAAGCGGCAGGGCATCATTGCGGTCGAAGAAGCGGAGCGAATTGAAGCGGGACTGTGCGAAATCTCCCAGGAGATCGAGCAGGGGCGGTTTGAGTTTCGCACGGCGCTGGAAGACGTTCACATGAATATTGAACACGAATTGACCGAGCGTATCGGTGCCGTCGGGGGCAAGCTTCACACGGGACGCAGTCGCAACGATCAGGTGGCGCTCGACATGCACCTGTTTGTCAAGGCGGAGGCAGGCCAGGTATTAGAACTGCTACACACCCTGCAAGAGGTGCTGCTTGCGCAGGCGGAGCGTTATATGGATATCGTGATCCCCGGTTACACGCACTTGCAGCGGGCGCAACCGGTGCGTTTTTCGCATCACCTGCTCGCGTACTTCTGGATGTTCGAGCGAGATCGCGAACGCCTGCAAGGGGTCGTCAGGCGGGCGGACTTGTCGCCGCTTGGCGCGGGCGCACTGGCGGGGACGACGTTTCCGATCGACCGCGTGGATGTGGCGGAGACGCTTGGCTTTGCGGGGATTTACGAAAACAGCCTGGATGCGGTGAGCGATCGGGATTATATTTTGGAGTTCCTTTTTGCGCTTGCGACGGTGATGATGCACCTGTCCCGATTTTCCGAAGAACTGATCCTGTACAGCAGCACCGAGTTCGGCTGGATTGAACTCGATGACGCCTACGCGACCGGGTCGTCCATGATGCCGCAGAAGAAAAATCCCGACGTGGCGGAACTGGTGCGCGGCAAGACGGGGCGCGTCTACGGTCACTTGCAGGCGCTCCTTACCACTTGCAAAGGGTTGCCGCTTGCCTACAACAAGGACATGCAGGAAGACAAGGAAGGTCTGTTCGACGCGCTCGATACGGTCAAGCCGTCGTTGCGCTTGTTTGCGGGGATGCTTGATTCGCTGACGGTCAGAAAAGATCGGTTGGACACGCTGTTGCAAGGGGATTACAGCGCCGCCACCGACCTTGCCGACGCGCTCGTGCGCGACGGTGTGCCTTTTCGGGCGGCGCATGAGGTGGTGGGCAACCTGGTGCGTTATGCTGCGGATCGTCAGATCGCGTTTGTCGACCTGACGCCAGCGCAACTGGCAGAAGCGGCGCCGCAGGTGGCACCCGACTGGATCTCTGCGTTGACGCCGGAACACGTGGTGGAGGCGCGCACGAGCAGGGGCGGTACCGCCCGCTTTGCGGTAGTAGAGCAGTGGACGCGGGCAGAGGAAGTGTGGAGGAGCCATAGGTAACAATAGGTATTGTATACTACTATTACCAAATAATACTGAATTATGTTTTGATTGCTGTCGAAGGATTTTCACGGATTGTGTCGAAATAGCTCTTGTTAGCGAATTTATCATGACAAGTGTGGGTTTCGAGCAGCGAACCGTGGAGGTCTGACAATGATTGAAATGCAAGATGTCTGGAAAGTGTACGAGAACGGCGTAATGGCGCTGCAGGGACTCAGCGTGCGCATCTCCCAGGGCGAATTCGTCTATGTCGTCGGTCCTAGCGGCGCTGGCAAGTCTACGTTTATCAAACTCATGTACCGA
>JAJZCL010000061.1 GCA_021846165.1 Bacillota bacterium
TTGGTGACGTGACCGACGATGCAGGTCGCTAGATTCTCCGTTTTGGCGATTTGCAGTAAAAGCAGCGTACACTCCCGCACCTGCTGCGGGCTGCCAGGAGCAGACGATAACTCCGGGCGGAACATCGTCTGGATCGAGTCGATCACCAAAAAGCCAGGTTGCACCGCCTTCACGTGCTGCTCCAACTGGCCGAGATTCGTTTCCGCAAGCACAAACAGGTTGGCGGACAGCGAGCCGATGCGCGCCGCACGCAGCTTCACCTGCTGCGGCGACTCCTCCCCCGTCACGTACAGCACGCGCCGTCCCGCCTCCGCCACCTTGTGCGCGGTCTGCAAAAGCAGCGTCGACTTGCCGATGCCAGGATCGCCGCCAACCAGAAAAATTCCGCCCGGGATGATCCCCCCGCCCAGTACGCGATCCAGTTCCTGGCTACCGCTGCCAAAGCGCGCGACCTCCGCCATCTCAATCTCTGGCACCGGTTGCGGTACACTTTGACGCCCCACTCGGATCGACCCCGACGCAGGCACTGGCGCGATCACCTGCTCGACCATCGTACCCCACTCGCCACAGGCGGGACAGCGTCCCATCCACTTCACGCTCTCCGCGCCACACTCCGTACATGCATAGTTGATTTTTCCCTTTTTCATACGAATCCACTATACCCGAGCCTCATAGAAATCACCAGTAACAAAAGGAGAGGCGATCACACATTGTATGTATGATCGCCCCTCTCTTTCCATTCATCCAATTTGCGCTGACGACTGCACCATCACTCGTCCCAAACGCTCCACCTTTAGCCCACCATCCGGATCAACGTCGATCTTGACCGCGTCGCCTTTGCTGATGCTACCGCTAAGGATCGCCTCGGACAACTTGTCTTCGATGTGGCGCTGCATCGCCCGTTTGAGCGGTCTCGCCCCGTACTGCGGGTCAAACCCTTCTTTGGAGAGGAACGCCTGCGCCTCTGCCGTGAGTTCAAAGGTGAGTCCATACTCGTTGACGCGCTTGGCCAGGTCTGCCGCGAGCAGCGTCACGATCTTCCCGATCTCCTCTTCAGCGAGCGCATGGAACACGATCAAGTCGTCAACGCGGTTCAAAAACTCTGGCCGGAAGGTGCGTCGCAACTCCTCCATGACGCGCTCCTTCATGTCATGGTAGCCATTATCTGCATTCGCGGTAAAGCCGAGCGATCCGCCTTTCTTGATCGTCTGCGCACCGACGTTCGAGGTCATGATGATGACTGTGTTGCGAAAGTCGACCGTACGCCCCTTACCGTCCGTTAGACGACCATCATCCAGCACCTGCAGCAAAATGTTGAAGACCTCCGGGTGCGCCTTTTCCACCTCGTCGAGCAACACGACGGAATACGGTTTGCGCCGCACCTTTTCCGTCAACTGACCGCCCTCTTCGTAACCGACGTATCCGGGAGGCGCCCCGACCAGCCTAGCCGTCGCATGGCGTTCCATGTACTCCGACATATCGACGCGAATGATCGCATCCTCATCGCCAAACATCGCCTCCGCCAGCGCCCGCGCCAGTTCCGTCTTGCCGACGCCGGTCGGGCCAAGGAAGATGAACGACCCAATCGGACGCTTGGGATCCTTAAGCCCCGCGCGCGCCCTGCGAATCGCGCGTGATACGGATTCGACCGCCTCGTTTTGCCCAATCACGCGCTCGTGCAGCACCGCTTCGAGGTTCAGCAGCCGCTCACTTTCGGTTTCGGCCAGTTTTTTCACTGGCACACCCGTCCAGCTAGACACAATATCGGCGATGTCCTCATCCGTCACCGACACGTCGTGCGTGTCTTGACGCTGCTGCCACTCCAACCGCCGATGTTCCAGTTCGTCACGCAGCTTCTGCTCCTGATCGCGCAGGGAGGCCGCCAATTCAAACTCTTGCCCCTGAATCGCCGAGTCCTTCTCCGAGCGGATCTCCTCCAAGCGCGTCTCCAATTCCTTCAGGTTCGGCGGCGCCGTGTACGTGCGCAGGCGGACTTTCGACCCCGCTTCGTCGATCAGGTCGATCGCTTTATCCGGCAAAAAACGGTCGGAGATGTAGCGGTCGGACAGTGTCACCGCCGCTTTCACCGCATCGTCCGTGATGTGTACGCGGTGGTGCGCCTCATAACGGTCGCGAAGACCCAGCAGAATCTGCACCGCCTCATCCGCAGTGGGCTCATCCACCTTGACCGGTTGAAAACGCCGCTCTAGCGCCGCATCCTTCTCAATGTGCTTGCGGTACTCGTCGAGCGTCGTCGCGCCAATACACTGGAGTTCCCCGCGCGCAAGCGCTGGCTTCAAGATGTTCGAGGCGTCAATGGCACCTTCCGCGCCGCCCGCGCCAATCAGCGTGTGCAGTTCGTCGATGAAAAGAATCACATTGCCCGCATTGCGGATCTCGTCCATGATTTTTTTCAAACGATCCTCGAACTCACCGCGGTACTTCGTCCCTGCCACGACCGTGCCCATATCGAGTACCATCACGCGCTTATTGCGCAGGGTTTCGGGGATCTCGTTTGCGACGATCCGCTGCGCGAGTCCCTCCGCAATCGCCGTCTTGCCGACGCCGGGCTCGCCGATCAATACTGGGTTGTTCTTCGTGCGCCTTGATAACACCTGGATCACGCGCTCAATCTCTTTACTGCGTCCGATCACCGGATCCAACTTGGATTCGCGCGCCAGCACCGTAAGGTCACGCGCAAGGTTGTCGAGCGTCGGCGTATTCGCCGACTGCGGACTGTCCGCCACCGCCTCCGAACCCTCGCTACCGCCAAGGAGTTGCATCACCTGTTGGCGCGCCTTGTTCAAACTCACGCCAAGGTTCCCGAGGACACGCGCCGCGACGCCCTCGCCCTCGCGGATCAGACCCAGCAAAATATGCTCTGTGCCGATGTAGTTGTGACCGAGTTTGCGCGCCTCGTCCATCGAAAGTTCGATCACCTTCTTCGCGCGCGGCGTGTAGGTGGTCGCGGCTGGCCCGCCGTTGCCGCGGCCAATGATTTTCTCCACTTCCGACTGAATCTTTTCTCCCGTCAAACCAAGGCTGAAGAGCGCCTTGGCGGCAATGCCCTCGCCTTCACGAACGAGTCCCAGCAAAATATGCTCTGTCCCCACACCGGGGTGCCCCAGGCGCACTGCTTCTTCGTGTGCCAGCGTCAGTACCTTTTGCGCCCTTTCCGTAAACCGGTTAAATAACATTGTTCTTCCCCCATTCTCAGTCGTGGTTCATGCCTTCCATACGCAGGCGCTCGCGAATCAGCGAAGCGCGTTTCACGTCCCGCATCGCGGGGCTCATCTCAATACCGTATTGCTGCTGCAAAAAGCCCGGTTGTGTCGCGACCATCAGTTCTTTCAAGATGCCCGCCGACACGCCTTTGATGATGCCAAGGTCAATCCCGAGGCGGACATCAGAGAGGCGTTGCATCGCTTCTTTCGATCCCATCTGGCGCGCGTAGGCGAGGATGCCGAATGAACGGCTGATGCGATCCTCGATGTTGCCTTTATTTTCATGCAAAAGGTGCTGCCGCGCCGCCCGTTCGTGTTCGATGATCTGTGTAGCCACGCCTTGCAGATTGCCAATTATTTCCTGCTCACTGTGACCGAGGGTCACCTGATTGGAAATCTGGAATAAATTCCCCAGTGCGTCGCTGCCTTCGCCGTAGATGCCGCGCACCGTCAGTCCCACCTGCGTCACCGCCGAGAGAATGCGGTTGATCTGCCCGGTCAACACAAGCGCAGGCAGGTGCATCATCAGCGAGGCGCGCAGACCCGTACCGAGGTTCGTCGGACAGGCGGTCAGGTAGCCTTTCTCCTCGTCAAACGCATAGTCGATGACGTTTTCAAACGCATCGTCGACTTCGTTCGCCAGCTCGTAAGCCTGATCAAGCTGATTGCCAGGCAGCATCACCTGAATGCGCAGGTGATCCTCTTCGTTGACCATGACGCTGACCTCTTCATCTGGCCGAATCACGACCGCCGCGCTGTCCGTATCGACAAGGCCGGGACTGACCAGGTGCTTCTCCACTAGCACTTGCTTGCTGACGTCGTTCATTGCGCCCATATACAGCATGTCAAACGGTCCCATTTGCGCAAGCGCGGGCGACTGAATCGCTTGCTGCACCGCATTCACCACCTGTTCCTGCACGCTCTCCGACCCCATGGTCGTAAACGGCAGGTCGGCGATGTTGCGCGCAAGGCGAATGCGGCTGCTGATGACAATATCGGACTCCGGCCCATCTTCACGCAACCACTTGCTGCTCGCCCGATTCAAATAACTGCCATTTCCCACTGTATTCGCCCCCTTTACTCCTGCGTTTCCAACTGTTGTTCTAAGTAGCGAATGCGATCGCGAAGCTTTGCCGCCTCTTCAAACCGCTCCTCCACGACGCTTGCCTGCATTTCCTGCCTGAGCTTGCTCAGCTCGCGCCTGACACTGATGCGACCACCCGAACGCTTTGGAAATTTGCCCGTGTGCTGGTCGGAACTCTGGATTCTCTTCAATAACGGTTCCATTCTTGTCGCGAATGTCCGGTAACAGTCGGGACAACCAAAGCGACCGATTTTGGTGAATTGGCTGAACGTCATGCCGCAGGTCTCGCACTGTTGTTCCGGCGTATTGGCCACCTTCGGCAAGGAGGAGTCATGGTTCAATAGACCCGACCAGAGTTGATTGAACACAAACGCCCCCGCCATCGCCTTGTACGTTTCCTCGCCCTTTTCCCGGGCGCAGGTTTCGCATAGGTGATAGACCGTTTTTTCCCCTTGCACGATCTCAGTGTAGTGAACTGACGCTTCGTTTTTGCCGCAGCGTTCACAGAGCATCGTCAACCCTCCTTGCTATGCTTGATCGTTCGGATTCGCGAACACCTCGGCGAGCATCGCAACAAGCAACCTCGCCCGCAACTGATCGCGTTCAGGAAGCGGCAGCAACAGCACTTCCCGCGCCATCGCCGCCCGAATCAAAAACGCCTCGCGCGCCGTCAGCAGTTCGTTCTTACGCAAGCGCCACACGAGTCCTTCGGCCTCGCGCTGGGCGATCTCATCCCCGACGATCGCCAACAATTGCCTGACTTCCGGCATGTGTGTGGCCGCCATTTGCCGAATGCGGATAAAGCCGCCGCCACCGCGCTTGGATTCCACGATATAGCCTCTTTCTAAAGTAAACCTGGTGGCAATGACGTAGTTAATCTGCGACGGAACGCAGGAGAACATTTCCGCGAGTTCCCCGCGCTGCACTTCAATCATGCCGTTCGGGCTGTCTTGCAGGCGTTCCATCAAGTGGCGTTCGATGAGATCCGCTGTGCTTTTCACGTCGCGTCCATCACCTCGCTGTGTTGTGTATGTGCTGATTTTGTGCCGATTCTGTGTCAACTCCGCACTTATTCTGTATAGATCCTGTACGGTCTGACTTTGACTATCTTTGACCTTTCGCCTTCATTATATTCCACTCGCCCAAAAATGCAAATACTTTTTTGGGCGAAACCGTGGGGCGCGGTTGCGCCATGAGTGTCTATATTGAGATCACCAATTCATTGGTCGATCATGACGGATCTCCAAGCGCCGAAAATGTTGATCCCACGTCACCACGTCTTCAGGCGGGTTCGCCTTCGCATGAGCGGCAAGATAGGCATCAATAAAATCCACATTCTTATCCGCATAATCGGTCAATGCTTGGCGAATGACCGATTCTTCTTCCATTTCCACACCGTCACTGTCGATCAATATCTTAAGCACTTCAGCAATTTTCACAGGCAAAATTTCATAATAAGACTCTAACACCCAGCAACACTCGGCAATCACAAGAGGAGAGAGTCTTAAAATATATTCCTTTGATTCTACTTTCTTCATAAAATCAAATACTTCATTCGCGAGATCAACAGGGTCCGCTGTGACCATTTGAATGATGACGTTCGTATCCACCCACAGTTTTTTAATCAACTAATCAACTTCCTCTTCGATCAATTCGCCCGTCGCCTTGTCTCGATAGATTTTATTTCTAATATTCTCCACAGGCTGAAATGATTTATTTGACTTCAATGCGCCGAACACCTGTGATATCGATTTTTTTTTCTCTAATTCGAGGTGAATGAACCCCTGTCCATCAAGAGAAAAAATGAGATGATCGCCTTCCTCAATGCCAAGCTTTTTGCGAAACTCTAAGGGAACCACTACCTGCCCGCGACTGGATACTTTACTGGCAATTTTCGCTGGCCATCGAGAGGAAGCGTCTTGTGAGATCAAGGAACACCACCCGTCCTTCCCTGTAGTATGATTCGACATATCTTACTATACGCTTAATCTTACCGAACTTCAATTCGAATGATGACGTTCATGTCCATCCGAGATTTTCACCCCAAGAATCTCCCGCAACCGATCCACCTTGATATCCGCCTTTTCAATCTCCGCACCGCTACCCAGTCCGTACGTACATCCGATGGTCAATAGCCCATTGTCGTACCCCGCCTCTATGTCGCTTTTCCGATCTCCAACCATGACCGCCGTCCGATGTGGAATTTCGCGCAGTAGAATCTGCACAAGGTCGATCTTCGAACTCACGCGATACCCACCGGCACTGTATACGCCTGCAAACCACGGTCGAAATCTGTTCACTTCAAGGATCGCTTCGATATAACCTTGCTGCCCGTTGCTCGCCACCGCCAGCGTTGCCCCATCATTACGCAACGCCGCGAGCGTATCCGCCACGTCCGAGAACAGACGCCCCTGGCCTGCCCGCAGCAGCGCCACCTCTTCCTCAAGCAGGATGCGGTCGGCAAGTTCCCTTTCTTCATGCGTAACGGCGCGTTCCAACAGCGTCGTCCAGATCTTATCGTGCGTATATCCGTATATCTTCAGGATCGACTCACTGGAAATGTGTTGGGGGATGTCAAATCCTTTCTCCCGCAAACGAGCAAACGTCCTCCGAAACGTGTTCTCCGCAATGCTGATCGCATCAAATAGCGTTCCGTCCATATCGAAAATCCAAAGTTCACCACGTCGCAACACATCATTCACTCCCGCCGTCTCTTCTTCATTCTTATTTTAGTGTAAAATAACAACGAACGGGCACACAATCGCATACTGATTAACGAACTCGACTGCATGGAACACGTGCAGAAATCCATATTTTGAGTTACAATAATAGCTAATAAAATCACGAACATCAAGAGGAGGCTGTTTGCATGGAACACCAAAAATACCACGAGATTGCGGAGGCGGCCGTTGATCTTTTTAACAAGCAAGGCTACCACGCCACTTCCATGCAGGACATCGCCGACTACGTGGGACTTCAGAAGGGCAGCCTGTACCACTATATTTCCAGCAAAGAGGAACTTTTAGAGCGCATCACGAGTGAAACGATTAACGGTTTCGTGCGCGAATTGGAACGCATTGTGAAGCGCGACCTTTCCGCTACGGAAAGGTTGGAACAAGCGATCCACATGCACTTCACCCGCGTCACGAACAACATCCCGATGAGTGCGATTTTACTGCGCGAATCATTCTCACTGAGCGACGATCCACACCAGTTGATCCAGAACTCAACCGATCACTATCTCGATTTGTGGGCGCAGATCATCACACATGGTGTGGAGAATGGCGAGTTCAAACTAGGCGATCCGCGCGTCACCGCCCTCGCCATCCTCGGCGCCTGCAACTGGGCATATCGGTGGTATCAGGATGACGGTTCGCAAAAGAACACGGAAATTGCTCAGTACATGATCCAGCTTCTGCTTAGCGGCATTCTGCTGTAAACGCAATGCAAAGTATTATGGCTTAGGATCAAAGAACAATATGCACGCACGAACTATGAATGACTCTCACAATGTTTCTTCTCAACTAACAACTGCCCCGCCCTCGTCTTCTTGATCTACGACATCAAGAATGTTCTCGGCAAGCTTATTGCCAAGGTGAATGGGCAACGGCAGAACAACCGCACTGTCATCATACGAAGTGCGTTTCTTAGTTGGTGAACAAATAGCACGGTCGCCTGCGCCGACGCTGCCGCTTTGAAGCCTGTTGGCACTGTTTTTACGATCTGGCGATTCCTGTCAGAGGCTTTCGGACTACTTAAACGGCGAAAGGTGTAGGTCTAATTTCAGTGGTAATTTAGAATGAACCATACGTCTTGACTGTATTTTTATCGGATTGAAGTTTTTCAATGACCTTGATCGGGTATATGATGATATCGGCATTCGTTCAGCGCTGAGCCTTGTCTTTGATTGCTCTACCGACAAATGCATGCTCGTTGACCTTCTTTGCTAAAGTCGTTATTCTTGTATTACCGTGTCGAAAACAACCTCAAAGGAGTGTTTATTTTGCCGGATAAATCATGGGATTTGATTTATAGCGCTGTCATGGATTTAACAAAAGCTGTGAATCAATTACGCAGTGATATGAACACCGAAATTCAAGGCTTGCGCGACGAGATGCATGCTGAGATTCAGAGCTTGCGCGACGAGATGCATGCACATTTTAATCGAATTGATGATCGACTCGTCAACATAGAAAGCGACTTGAATCACTTTAAGCTTAAACTGTTTGAACAAGACAAAGAAATCCAATACCTGAAACTGCGCCGCGCCTAACCTGATGCGTTTGTCTGGGTTCATTTGGCGTCCGTCTTCACCTGATGGCAGGGGTTGACGATCAGTATCTATCCACACTAAAAAGACGCCCTGTACTGCCGCGCTCAGGGCGTTTTAACGTTTTTTTTTGCGCTTTCGCACGCGGTTTTGGCTTAACGTTCGAGTTCGAACGTTTCGTGTACCTTATCCAACCCCGCCTGCAAAAACTCCTGCTCCACGATACAGGACACCTTGATTTCCGAAGTGCTGACCATTTTCACGTGTGCGCCCGATGATTCAAGCGCCGTAAACATTTTTGCGGCAACTCCCGGATTGCTAATCATGCCCGCGCCGACGATGGAGATTTTCGCGAGCCCCTTTTCATGCATGACGCCCTTGTGTTCCGTGACCTCCGCCAACCCTTCGCACACGGCGATGGCGCGATCTAGGTCGCCTTCCGCCACCGTAAAGGACACGTCAACCTCGCCTTCGCGCACCACGCTTTGCAAGATCACGTCCACGTTCACCCGCTCCTTAGCGAGAGAGCCAAAAATGTGTGACAACTGCGGCGTACCGAGCGGAATCTTGAGCAGCGCGACGCGCGCCACTTCTTTTTCAAACGCGACCCCTGTCACGACGCGTTCATTCTCCATCGAATTCATGTTGGTTATCACCGTTCCTTCATTTTGACTGAACGTGGAGCGCACCACCAGCGCGACACCGTGTTTTTTTGCCGTTTCCACCGCCCTTGGGTGCAACACCTGCGAACCCAGATTGGCCAGCTCCAGCATCTCCTCATAACTGATCCGATCCAGCCGACGAGCATTCTTGACGTACCTGGGATCGGCCGTGTACACACCTTCAACATCTGTATAAATTTCGCACAAATCCGCTTTCAGCGCTGCCGCCACCGCGACCGCCGTTGTATCGGAGCCGCCGCGGCCAAGCGTTGTGATCGAACCGTTGGCGATCCCCTGAAAACCAGCAATCACCGGCGTCCCCCCCGCCGCCAGGAAATCCTGCATAACCTCGGGGTGAATCGTCTGAATGCGCGCCCCACCATGCGCTGGCTCGGTCTCAATCCCCGCCTGCCAGCCGGTGAATGACGCCGCCTTTAGGCCGCTCTTTTGCAAGGCCATCGACACAAGGGCGATCGACACCTGTTCACCAGTGGACAACAGCACGTCCATCTCCCGTCGATCCGGTTCATCCGTAATCGCGGCAGCCAACGCGACAAGTTCGTCCGTGGTGTGCCCCATTGCCGACACAACGACCGCCACCAGATGCCCATCCGCGACCGTTCGGGCGATGCGTTCCGCCACCTTTTCGATGCGCTTTGCTGACCCCACCGAGGTGCCGCCGTATTTTTGTACAATTAAAGCCATACCGCCACTCCCGTTCTCAATTGATCCCATCGCGCTTGCGCACCGACGCCTCCAATTGCGCCAGTTCCTCGTCAATATCCGCATGCAGATCGGCTAGGGCTTCCGCTTCCCTGGCTTTGTCCCTTACCACTTCCAACCCCCGCGCATCTGCGGCAGATAACGCAGTCTTCGCCTTTTCCAGCGCCAGGCGGGCAACGGCTGCCGACAAACGCGACTCTGCAACACGCTTGTCGGCGCGGTAGTCGTCGACGTGTTCACGCAGACTATCGAGCGCCACTCTCAGATCCGCGATCTTCTGTTCATAAAACCGCGACTGTTCATGCAGGCGTTCCGCCCTTTCCGAGTGCCGCCCGCGAGTGCGCAGACACTCGCGAGCGCGGCTTTCGTCGCCGTCGCAGAGGGCGCCTTCCGCTTCGCCATACGCGCGATGCGCCGCCTCCTCTTCCCGTAGCGCATCGTCACGGACGGAACGAAGCGACAACTCCAGGTCGCCGATCGCTTGTTTGACGGTGCCGACTTGCGTCAGCAACTCCTGCAGAAACTGCGCGGGATCATCCTCACTCGGCGCGTTCTTCGCCGTGCGCCTGAAAATCCCCACCTTGATCTCTCCTAATCGTTGAGTGATAAGATCAGTTGCGGCGTTTGAATCGTGTGGTCTTTGGAAATCGACTCAACCGCTGTTCCGACCGCGAAAAATTCAATCACGTGACTGCCCCAACCGTGGCTCTTTTCGTGTAACTGCACGCCGACGATGCCTTCCGCTTTGACCGCGTGCGCCTCCAGTTGCATCCGCTCCATCGCGAGTTCCCGCGCGTCGTAGAGCGCTTGCGTAAAATTCGGCATCTCTACGTTTTGCCCGATACTGCGCATGAACTGACGCAGCGACTGGTGCGCGACGTGGTACACACAGCTTCCCATCACAAGCGACAATGGCCGGTACCCTGCCTTGAGCAGCGTCCAAAAGTCCTGACCGGACAAGTCGCTCGTAAACGGCATGCCGTTTGCGAGCCGGTAGTCCTTGCTGCGGTCGCGCGCCGCCACCGCCGTGCCAATCGCGATAAATTCCGCCAATTCCGGCCCCCACTCATACCGACCGATCTCCAGTCTGACGCCCACGACACCTTGCGCACCCAGCGCTTTTGCCTCTTCCTCCATGCGCGTCATCGCCAGTTCACGGGCGTGGTACATCGCCTGGCTCAGCACCTTCATTTCCTCGTTATTCCGCCAATTGGACTGCTGATACCCGATGTGATAGATCGAACTGCCCACGACCATCCCGATCGGTTCAAACCCAGCTTCGCGCACCAGCAAGAACTCATTTACCGACAAGTCGCTCGTAAACACCCCGTCCGGATGGTTTTGACTGCGCAAACCCTCCAACCGTTCCAACGCATGTTTTGGCAAGTCTCGCAATCCAGAATCCTCCATCGCTAAACGCCCCCTTGTGTTTCATCGCGCAAATCAAACGCCACAATCCCTGCTCCTAGCGGGTTTTGATCGCGTTTTTCGCGGCTGATCGCCGTGCCGAACAGAACGTACTCCAGAATGTGATCTTCGACCTCCTGATCACTCCCTTGACTTACATTCGCCTCCACTTCCTCAACCCGAAACGTGAAGTCGACCCCCACCACACCATCGGCGCCAAGTCGCGCCGCATCCTCGCGAAGGCGTCGTTCGGCAAAGTGGCGGACACTGTATACCCCGTTGGTAAAGTGCTTCATTTCTTGATTGAAAAAACTAGTCTGCTGCCAACGATCCGAGTTACTCGTCGCCAAGTAGTAATACGAAGCGCCAATCGCGAGGCCGACCGGAAATGAGCCTGCCGCAAGCAGGCGCAACAGGTCCTCGCCCGTCGTCGAACAAATGATGGGGGAGGCGGCAGGCGAAATGCCCTCGACGCGAACGGCCGTGCCAATACAGACAAATTCCACGCAATCATCCAGTGACTCAAAGCCTTTATGTA
>JAJZCL010000062.1 GCA_021846165.1 Bacillota bacterium
CGATCTTGGAAAAAGGGGCGGTGCGCAAGTTTGCCGAGGCGATCGGGGACGCGAACCCGCTGTACGTCGATGAGGCGTACGCAAAAACCACGCGGCACGGGCGCCTCGTTGCGCCACCGACGTTTTCGCGCACATTTGACTTTGGTGTGGTCGAGGGTTTCGAACTGTCGTTCGAAGGCATGATTCACGGCGAACAGCAGTTCCACTTTGAGCGGCCGCTGTACGTGGGGGAGACGATTCAGTGTTCGTATCGACTGGCGAGCGTCAACACACGCAAGGGCAGCCTTGGGCGCATGACGTTTTTGACGTTGGAAGAAAAGGGGATTGACGCCAAGGGGGAACCGGTATTCTTGAACCAGTCGACGGTAATTGTCACAGAAGGAGGCGAGGCGTGATGCGCACAGACCTCGGCGCTATGTTGCCGGAACTGAGAAAGGGTCCGATCACCCGCTTGGATCTCGTGAAGTACGCGGGGGCGTCGGGCGACTTCAACCCGATTCACACGATTGAAGAGTTTGCCGTTGCGGCGGGGCTTGGTGGTGTGATTGCGCACGGCATGCTGTCAATGGCGTATGTGGGTCAACTGCTGACAGACTTTGCGGGTCTGGACGCCGATCTGGTCGACTTTGGCGTGCGCTTTCGCGCGATGGTGCGACTGGGCGACGAGGTCATCTGCAGCGGCACCGTGACCAAAGTGGAGGAACGCGCGGACGGGGAATATGCGGATCTTCAGGTGGCGGCGAAGAACCAGCGCGGTGAGTTTGTGATCAAAGGTAGTGCGACGATTCGCTACATATAGGAGGGGTAAGAGATGAAACGAGCTTGGGTGGTCGTGGACATGACGTATGATTTTGTCGCGGATGACGGATCGCTAACGTGTGGTAAGCCGGGTCAGGAAGCGGTCGATGCGCTTGTCACGCACCTAGAAGAGGCGCATCGGAAAGGGGATCTGATCGTCTTTGCGAATGATGCGCATACGCCAGATGATGCGGAGTTTGCGCTGTGGCCGCCGCACGCGGTGGAGGGCACGAAAGGCGCGGAACTGTACGGGAAGTTGCTGGATTTTTATCACGTTAATAAAGGGGATACCGTGCGTTATCTTGCGAAAAGCAAGTATGACGCTTTTTTCAAAACGGATCTGGAGGATCAACTGCGCGCTGCTGGGGTTGAAGAGGTGGTTGTGGCGGGCGTGTGTACGTCGATTTGCTGCTATGCCACGGCGAGCGGCGCGTATTATCGCGGCTTTCAGGTGCGGTTTGTGCCCGAGGGCATGGCTGATTTGACGGCGGAAGCGCATGACCTTGCGATGCGTCAAATGGAAAATGTACTCAAGGCGGAATCGTTATAGGGGGGCTGGCGATGATCAGGATTCTGAGGTCGGCAGAGCCGTTTGTGAAGGAAGAAGAAGTGGCGCGTCAGCAGCCGTTTGTCAGCGCAGCGCACACGCTGTTGCATGAAAAATGCGGCGCGGGGTACGATTTTTTGGGGTGGCTCGATTTGCCGGAGCGACTGATTGGTGATGAGTTCGCTCGCATTCAGGCGGCGGCAGGGCGCATTCGCTGGCAGGCGACTCTGCTCGTGGTGGTGGGGATCGGCGGCTCGTACCTTGGTGCCAAGGCGGCGCTGCGCATGCTGGAACACTCGTTTCGCGACCTGCTGCCCGTCCAAAAGCAATCGTTGAAGGTGGTGTTTGCGGGTCACCACATGAGCAGTACCTACCTTGCGGATCTGCTGGACATCCTTGACGATCACGAAGTGGCCGTCAATGTCATCTCCAAGTCGGGCACGACGACCGAACCGGCGCTGGCGTTTCGGGTGCTGCGCGAGTACATGGAAAGGCGCTATGGCAAAGTAGAGGCAGCGAGGCGTATCTACGCCACCACCGACGCGGCGCACGGGGCGCTACTGGAGCTGGCGAAAGAGGCGGGGTACGAGCGCTTTGTCATCCCGGATGACGTGGGTGGGCGCTACTCAGTGCTGACGCCAGTCGGACTGCTCCCGATCGCAGCGGCGGGTGGAGACACTGCCGCCATTGCAAGCGGCGCAAGGCGTGCGCAAGCTGAGCTTGCGACGGACGACCTCCAGAGCAACCCGGCGTATCAGTATGCGACGCTGCGCAAGATTCTGCTGCAAAAAGGCAAGCGGATCGAACTGTTTGTCAATTATGAGCCTGGGTTTCATGACTTTGGCGAGTGGTGGAAACAACTATACGGAGAGTCCGAGGGGAAGGATCACACCGGGATTTTTCCGGCGGCGGCAGACTTTTCGACCGATTTGCACTCGCTTGGACAGTATGTTCAGGAGGGAGCGCGTACCCTTTTTGCGACGACGCTTTGCGTCCACTCGACGCGCAGGTCCTTGACGATTGCGCGTGAAGATCATGACGGTGACGGACTCAACTACCTCGCCGGGCGCTCGTTCCAGGACGTGAACGACACGGCGCAGGCGGCGACGGTGCTTGCGCACACGGAGGGCGGCGTGCCGAACGTGGTGTTGGAAGTGGAAAACATGGACGCAGAAGCGCTAGGCTATCTATTTTATTTTTTTGAAAAGTCGTGCGCGATGAGTGGCTACTTGCTTGGAGTCAATCCCTTCGACCAACCGGGCGTGGAGTCTTATAAGAAGAACATGTTTGCGCTCCTCGGCAAGCCTGGTTACGAGGAACTGCGCGCGCGGCTTACGCAAACACAATCAAATTAAGGCAGGACAGCGCATGGATGTGGTGGAACGAATCACAGATTTGATTGGCAACACGCCGATGCTCAAGCTGCGGCACCTTGTGAACCCTGACTGGGCAGAGGTGTGGCTGAAGCTGGAGCGGTTCAACCCAGGCGGTAGTGTCAAGGATCGTCCGGCGCTAGAAATGGTGGAACAGGCGGAGGAAGAGAGTACACTTCGACTAGGCATGACGATCGTCGAGCCGACAAGCGGCAACACAGGCATTGGACTTGCGCTGGTGGCAGCGGCGAAGGGCTATCGGATCATCCTGGTGATGCCAGACTCGATGACGGAGGAGCGTCGTGCGATCCTTGCGGCATATGGCGCCACGGTGGTTTTGACGCCGGGCAACCTGCGCATGGCCGGTGCGGTGCAAAAGGCGAAGGAGATCCTGAAAGACCTTGGCGATGACGGCTGGATGCCGGGTCAGTTCGACAACCAGGCCAACCCGGATGCTCACCGTAAGCGCACAGCATTAGAAGTCTTACGTCAAACGCAAGGCAGGCTTGATGCGCTCGTCGCGGCAGCCGGAACGGGTGGCACGGTGACCGGTTGCGGCGAGGTGCTAAAAATGGAACTGCCTGCGCTGAAGGTATACGTGGTGGAACCGAAAAATTCCCCCGTTCTGTCAGGCGGGCAGCCAGGGGCACACAAAATTGTCGGGACAAGTCCAGGGTTCGTGCCAGCAGTCCTCAACCGCAAGGCGTTTGACAAAATTCTGCTGGCGGATGATGACGAGGCGATCGCGACCATGCGCGATCTCGCTAAAATGGAGGGCATACTTGTCGGCATATCGAGCGGTGCAGTGGTCAGGGCAGCGCTGGACTTAGCGCACGAATACGGGGCGGGCAAGCGGATTGTGGCGATTTGCCCGGATTCCGGTGAGCGTTATCTCAGCATGGGTGTGTTTGAGGAAACGGGAGGGGGAGCCTAGTTGCAGGCGAAAGTGACGTGGTTTGGCAAGCGGAAATTCACTGCGGTGGCGGAGTCGGGGCGCACGGTGGTGTTGGATGCCAAACCGGAGGCGGGCGGTGAGGGCGACGGCGTGCGCCCGATGGAACTGCTGTTGATGGGACTTGGTGGGTGTACTGGCATCGATATGGCAATGATCCTGGAGCGGATGCGCATTCCACTTGAACGCTTAGAAATGCGCGTCGACGGCGAGCGGGCGGCGGATTACCCGCAAAAGTATACTGGGTTTACGATCACTTACGAGATCGACGCCCCAGGCGCTTCGCCAGATAAGGTGTTGCGTGCCATCGCGCTGTCACAGGACAAGTACTGTTCAGTCGCCCACTCCTTGACTGGGTCGGTGCAGGCGGCGCTCATTCTGAACGGGGAACGCGTCAACCCATAAAAAAAGCCCCGCTGCTTGCACAGGCAACGGAGCGATTTTTCTATGTTCAGTCTTGATAGTGCTTGGCGAAGTCTTCGCGTAGAGAGCGCTTTAAAAATTTGCCGACAGAGGTTTTGGGGATCGCGTCAAGAAACACCACGTCGTCCGGCAACCACCACTTGGCGAACTGCGGTGTGATAAAGTCGATGATGTTTTGCTTGCTCACTTTGCCTTTTTCGGACTCTTTAAGGACAACAAACGCCAGCGGGCGTTCCTGCCACTTCGGGTGTGCGACGCCAATCACCGCCGCCTCCAGCACCGCGGGGTGGGCCATTAATGCGTTTTCGATGTCCACAGAAGAGATCCATTCACCACCGCTCTTGACCAGATCCTTTGCGCGGTCAACGATGCGGATGTACCCCTCTTCATTGACGGTGACCATGTCTCCCGTGTGTAGCCAGCCGTCGACAAAGGTGCTTTCAGTTCGCGAGTCACGGTAGTACTCCCCTGCAATCCAAGGTCCCCGCAGCAAGAGTTCGCCAATCGTTTCGCCGTCCCACGGCACTTCGCCTTGTTCGTTGACGATTTGCATTTCCAACCCTGGCACAAGCAGACCTTGCATCGCGGCATAGTCCAACTTTTGTTCGTTGTCAAGCGTTTCTGCCAGTCTCGGTTTGAGACGACTCGCGAGGGCGAGAGGCGCGGTTTCGGTCATGCCATAGGCTTGGAAAATATCAATGTGATGGCGCTCCTTAAACGCTTTGATCATGCCTTTTGGCGCGGGCGCGCCACCGCTGACTAGGCCGCGGATGGAGGAGGTGTCGTACTTGCCGGGGTGCTGGTCGAGCAGTTGCAGAATGCCGAGCCACACCGTCGGAACACCGGCTGACAGTGTAACCTTCTCCTGTTCGTAGAGTTCGAGCAAAACCTGCGGTGTTGGCATAGGTCCCGGTAGCACCTGTTTGCTGCCAAACATCGTTGCGGAAAAGGGGAGTCCCCAGGCGTTGACGTGAAACATCGGTACGAATGGCAGAATAACATCCGTTTCCGAGAGCGCGAGCGTGTCGGCAAGACCACTGGCCAAGGAGTGCAAAAACATGGCGCGGTGGGTGTAGACGACGCCTTTCGGGTTGCCGGTGGTGGCGGAAGTGTAGCACATTCCGCAGGGGTCGTTTTCGTGGATGTCGTTAGGCAGCGAATCGTGCGGGGCGCGCTTGGCGAGAAGTTCCTCGTAGAAATACAAGGGTTGGATCGACGTAGCGGAAAAATCACCAGCGTTTTTCCCTGTCATCATGACAAACGCCTTCACGGTTTGCAAGTACGGGCGGATCCCCTCAACGAGCGGCAACAAGGTTTCGTCAAACAGCAACACCTTGTCTTCTGCGTGGTTGAGAATGTACACGATTTGTTCCGGCGCCAACCGAATGTTCACCGTGTGGATCACCGCGCCCATCACTGGCATCGCGAAGTACGCCTCTAGGTGCCGATGGTCGTTCCAAGCGAGGGTTGCGATCTTGTCCCCCCGTTCTACGCCAAGATCCGCCATGACGCCAGAAAGACGCAGTACGCGATCATATAAGTCGTTGTACGTGTATCGGAAAATGCCGTCCTGAAGCCTTGACACGATCTCGTTCTTAGGGAAAAAATCGCGAGCCCTTCTCAGGATCTGAGCAATGGTAAGCGGTGTGTCCATCATATGCATCGCGTATCTCTGCCTTTCGATTTTTGATTTCACAACACTACTTCAATATACCATTCGTGATAGCGTTTACAATGCGCTCTCGGAATTTCAAGTTGATGATCATTGACTGTGCAATCAACACACAGAAAAAAGCCCGTTCGCGAATTGACGATCGGGCTCTGTCTTGATCTGAAGGTCAGCGAACCCGTTCCGTTAGCTGAGGGGCGGGTTCGGATTGACATCCCAAGTTCCGTCGGTGCGCTGAAAACTCTTACCGACATGCACATACCCGTTGATCACCTGGTACTCGTACAGGTCGAGTGGACGTGGCGCCGGTGACGCAGGTGAGTTGACGCCGTAATTGTTATAGACGCTGTTGTGGCACGGGCAGTGGAACCAGTATTGGCCATGGCCTTCGTTATAAGTGGCGGGCGGGATCCATGACGGTGGTGCCGATGTGTTCGGAACCTGCTGTTGGTTGCCGTTGACAAACGATCCTTCAACGTGGCAGCCGAGGTGAGTGCAGACGTGGGACATGATCATCAACCTCTTATTGTAGATAATCACATATACGTCGTTAGGCACGGAATGGGTATTCCATGCGTCGTCGATGCGTTCCGTAAACATCACATGGGTCGGGAGCTTGTCGCTGAAATCCGACACCTTCCATGTCGTTGCCGATAAAGCGCCCGCGCCACCTTCGCGCCGAAGTGGGTCGACCGCATAGGCGACAAGCGGCGTAAGTAACGATACGGCCATAAATGCCCCAGTGCCGCCAAGCGCATAACTGAGAAACTGCCTGCGTGTCAAGCCTTTGCGTTCATCCGTAGAGGAACTCTCTTGCTTTGTGTATTCCTGGCTCAATGTGTTCCCTCCAAGCATAAAAAATAAAAGTACCTATAAATACCTAGTTTTCATTCTACACTAAAGAGAGCGAAAAAAAAGTGACAGCTTTACGTCAACTTGAATCCTGCTTGCTTACACATTGCGAACGTTCGCATACGAGTTGTGGTACGATAGCACCGTGAACGGGGCGTTAAACGCAAAGATTCGTAGGGATCTTGAAAATCATTCGGTGGGTGATGGCATGGAATACACAGGTTTGCAAAACACGATGATGGAATGGCTCGGCATTGAGATGACGGCATGGGATCCCTCTAGCGTTAAGGCGAAAATGCCTGTCGATCACCGCACACATCAACCGGTGGGTCTTTTGCACGGCGGTGCCTCGGTGGCATTGGCGGAAACGGTGGCGAGCCTGGGCACGTACCTGAATATCGACAGAACCACGCAGACGGCGGTCGGCCTCGAAATCAACGCGAACCACATCCGCAGCGTCCGGGAGGGTTACGTCTATGCGACAGCCACGCCGCTCCACCGCGGCAAGTCCACGTTTGTCTGGGACGTTCGCATCGTCGATGAGGCCGGGCGTTTGGTGTGCGTTTCCCGGTGTACGGTAGCGGTGCTGCCGCTTGAACCAGACATGCACAAGGCGGGAACGGATGCCGAGTAACGGCGGACAAGCTTTCGTGTGTTTTTTCGAATCATGAAGTGAAAGCAAGCGAGGGATTGAGTATGCGTGTGAACCGCTGGAAGTGGCGGGAACTTGCCGCGTTAGAGAAGGAACGAATTTTGTATCGGGCGGCGACGGAAATCAGCGACCTCACCGCGACGGTCGCGCCCATTATTGAAGCGGTGCGCCAACGTGGGGACGAGGCGCTGATCGAGTGGACAGCCGCCTTCGATCATGTCGAACTGCCGTCAGGCAGTTTGCGTGTAACGGCTGCCGAGTGGCAGGAGGGGCTGGCGCACGTGGACGAGCAAACGGCGGAAACGCTGCGCTATGCGGCGGGGAACATCCGTCGTTTTCATGAGGCGCAAAAACCGGCGCCCATCTGGATGATGGAAGTCGATCAGGGCATCATGGCAGGGGAAAAAGTGACCCCCATCAGCGATGTCGCGCTGTATGTACCGCGCGGCAAGGGGAGTTTTCCCTCCGTGTTGCTGATGCTCGGCACGCCTGCGGTGGTGGCGGAAGTCCCGCGCATCATCGTGGTGACGCCGCCTAATGAAGAAGGCCGCGTTGATCCCGCCATTTTGTTTGCGGCTCATCTGCTTGGCATTAAGGAAATTTATAAAGTCGGTGGCGCCCAGGCGATCGCTGCCGTTGCGTATGGCACCGCCACTGTACCCAAGTGCGCGAAGGTGATCGGTCCTGGCAGCCCTTACGTCACGGCGGCCAAGCGACTGCTGGCGGGCGTGATCGACCCCGGTGTGCCAGCGGGGCCGAGCGAGGCGATCATTCTTGCCGACGCTGGCGCGAATCCCTACAACGCAGCGTTAGACTTGCTAATTGAGGCCGAACACGGACCGGACAGCGCTTCGCTGTTGGTGACGCCAAGCGCGGAACTGGCCGACGCCGTGGCAAAGGAATTGGACGTGCTGGTGGCGCAGATTGACAACCCAAGGCGCCGAGAGTTTGTGGAAACGGTGCTTAACCGGTACGGCGGAATTGTCGAATTCGATTCGCTTGAGGAGGCCATCGACTTCGTCAACGAGTACGCGCCTGAACACATGGAGGTGCAGGTGCGCGATCCGTTTGGCGTGTTGCCGATGATTCACAACGCCGGAGAGATCTTGCTTGGGGATCACACGCCGATCACGTTGTGCAATTTTTTGCTGGGGCCGAACGCGATCCTGCCGACAGGGCGCAACGCGCGCACGATTTCGGCGGTTTCGATCCACGACTTTCTCAAGCGTTCGTCGATTGGCTACGTCACTGCGGATGGCTTTGCGAGCGTGCGCGAGCGGGCAGCGAGGTTCGCGCGGTTGGAAGGGTTTGAAACGCACGCCCGTGCGGTCGAGGAAAGGAGACCATGAGATGGCGAAGCGAGTGAAGGTGGTGCGCGAAACCAGCGAATCGGTGATCACCGTAATACTGGATCGGGAAACGAGAGACCCGGCGGCGAAAACCAAACTGCGCACGCCGTTGCCTTTTTTTAATCATATGTTAGAACACGTGCAGTGGCGCAGCCAAACCAACCTGACGGTCGATGTCGCGCTCGATCACTTTGATTTGGCGCACTTGGTGACAGAAGACGTCGGCATCACGCTGGGACGCGCTTTTAAGGAGTACGTCGAGGTCAATATGGAACTAGGGATTGTCGGGTACGGCCACGCCTACGGCACGATCGACGAGGCCTTGACGAGGGCAGTCGTGTCCTTTGAAAATAGGGCATACCTGGATTTTCAAACGGGTGCCGTAACCCTCCCCGAAGCGGTGGAGGGAATGCACAGTGAAGACTTGGTCGCTTTTTTCGAGGGCTTTGTTCAGGGCGCTGCCTGCACCCTGCACCTCGATCTCATCAAGGGCAGACCCGGACACGGCCATCACATCTGGGAAGCGACTTTCCGGGCGTTGGGGATGGCGCTGTTTGAGGCGCTCTCGCCGCGCGCTTGGCGGGAGGGGATGACGGCGGGCGTGGCGGGCGGAATCACCATGCGCGTCGAGGCAACGTGAGCGACGACCAGCCGCTCCTACTCTTTGACGTCGATGGCGTGCTGTTGAAAGAGGACGGGTACTACCGGACGCTGGCGCTGACCTGCGCACAGTTTTACCGACGGCGTTGCGGCGAGCTTGGCATCGCTGTGCATGAGTCGCTTGCCGGCAGGGTGTCGACGCTTGCCGAGGTGGACGAACTGAAACGGGTGTTTTTGCCGACGCCAGTATTGTCGCTGCTGCGCGCGCGAGCGATTAACAGCAATTGGGACAAAACGTACGCCATCGTACTCGGGTTGCTTGCATTGACTCAGGAGGATCTGACGTCGACAACGATCCCAGCTGCGCTTATCCGTCACCTTGGCGCGGTCGCCGGGCAAGGGCAAGCGTATTTGCAGGCGCTTCGGCAAATAGGCGAGTCGCACGCAAAGCTGTTTCAGGACGTGTACGAGGTGTTCCAGCAGATTCATTTGGGACCATGGTCGGGCGTCGACTTTCTGGCACAAGGAATGCTCGCCCACGACGAGGCGACGGTGGATGCGGCGGCGCTGCGCTCTCTGCTGGCAAGTCTGCGTGAGCGTGGGTGCTGCCTTGGCATCGGAACGGGGCGACCGCGCCTTGAAGTGGAGGTGCCGTTTCGCGGCATGGGTTTTTGGTCTTTTTTTGATGAAAAGCGCGTGGTGACCGTTGACGAGGTCAGGGCGAGGGAACGGGAGCGGGGACTTGCGCCGTTTGCGCTGGCCAAGCCGCACCCGTTCACGTATCAAACGGGAGCGGACGGGGTTCCGCTTGAACAGGTTTACGTCATCGGCGATTCAATGTCGGACGCCCTCGCGGCGGAGGCGGCAGGGTATCATTTTATCGGCGTGGGGGGCGACGCCGACTTCGCGGCCACGCTGCGCCCGTCGTTTGCGGTGGTGAGTGACGTGCTGGCGTTGTGGGAACTATTGGGTTAATTCAGCGTGGGAGAACGCAGGGTGTGCAGTACCGACAGCCAGGTCGACTTATTTTCCAGCCCCAGGTACCAGGTGGCGACTCCTGCCATGTGGTCGTTGCGTGCAAGCTCGGTGAACAGCATCAGGGTTCGCTTGTCCTCCAACCAGATCTCATGCCGCATACCGTGGTATTGGTACGTGGTGTAGTAGAGCCCCTCACGAGCATTCCAAGTGACTTGCGCATGCAATTGCGTCACCAGTTGTTCCGTTCCTGTGGCGGATAACGCAACGCTCGACACGACCTTTCCTTGCTTGTTAAGCGTCCAGTCTTCCGCATAAAAAGGGATGCCGAGGATCAGTTTACGTGCCGGTACGCCAGTCTTCAAAAAATCGTCGACCGCCATGCGCAGCCATGGCAGCGATGCGGTGGGACCGGCGGTGGTGTCGCCCAACCAGTACTCGTCGTAGCCCATCAGCACGATGTCATCGGCGGCGGCAGCAAGCGCCTGGTGGTTGTATGGGCCTGTGTTCTTGCCTGCGACGTAGTCCGGAGGCAGATCGACCGAGAGCAGAATGTGCTTTTTGTGCAGTTGGTTGGCAAGTACGCTGACAAAGCGCGAATAGTTCCACCGATCCTCGGCGTTCAGCCCCTCAAAATCCAAATTGATGCCGTTCAGTCGATTACTGACGGCGAGGTTGACGATGTTGCCAATCAGTTCGTCTTGCTGATCTTGATACTGTAAAATGCGGTGGCTCAGGGAACCGTTAAATCCATTGTCGACAACGGCCCAGACTTGCAAGTGCTGCGCGTGGGCTTGCGCAATGACGGACGGTTCAGCGTTTCCGAAGACGGCGCCGTGCAGCCCGTCGACGTGGAACCATTTGGGCGATAGTACGCTTAGTCCAGGGGTTTGCTGCACAACGCTCGTGATCGAAGAGGCGCCAGAGTCGAGAATCCATCCGAGCAGTAGAGGTTGTTTTGTCTGGTAAGACAGCGACAGCGTGGACGTGGAGAGTCTGGCGGCCAAGCGGTTCGCGCTTTGGCGCAGCAGGGCGATGGTGGTGATCGGCAAGACGTACAGGTTAGCCGCTTGTTGGATTGAACTGGGCGCTACCGACCAGACGCCACTTCCCCATGTGCGCAGTGCGACGAGCGCCAATAAGAAGACGATAGGTTGAAACCAGCTTTTTTTTGCGAATTTAGGTATTTTCATGCTTGTCCACTCCCGCTGCATTTTGATCTTGCTTCTAGGAGTATGTCGTTCTCTCGCAATCTATGAATGATTTCGATAGGTCAATAAGGACTATTAACAAAGAACTATATGATCCGCTAGTTTTGATAGAACTGTCGTAGTACAATAGGATCGAAGTTCGATATCTTTTATAATAAGGGGTGTGCCGAATGGCCGAAGGGCAAGATCTATATGCGCAGCTGAACACGTTGCGTCTGGCGGAAGACCTGTTGCGCAGAACGGTGCGCGTGGCGGACGATCCGTTTCTCGCCATCACCCAATCCTATCGGAATAAAGGTCATAAGTTTCCTGTGCGCCC
>JAJZCL010000063.1 GCA_021846165.1 Bacillota bacterium
GTTCCCCGTTCGTCGCTACTCTTACCGTGTATTCCGCGCGCAACAGTTCACCAAGGACTGCGATGTTTTCAGGCGCGTCATCAACGATCAGAACGGATTCATTTTTCGGAGGTTCGCCAATCATCAACAATCACCTTTCTAATCCAAACCGACTATTCTCTATCTGCTGATCGTCATCTCTCTCCATTCATAATATAACTCATTTTTTTCAGATTCGATCCCTATTTTAGAAATGACAGCAAATCACTTGCGCAATATCGAGGCTGGCAAATTTCTTTTGGGAAGCCAACGCCTGCTCCATGTCGAGCGTGGCTTGAGAATTCAGCCCTAGTCGTTGACCGTAATGGCTGACGACAGCGTCACCTGTGATGAGCGTCTTGCTCGGTATGTGATTAGATCATAGCGCATTTTCACAGAGATTCAAACAATCCGTGATCATACCTTCGATGCAATTGTCTGCGAAACGTATGAGGCGGTATAGTATAGGAGGAGGCTCGCTTTATGGGATCAGCAAAATTAACGAAAGGAGTACACCATGATCATTCAACCGAAAATTCGCGGATTCATCTGCACAACCGCTCACCCTGTCGGTTGCGCAAAGAACGTTCAGGAACAAATTGAATACATCAAAACGCAACCACAAGTGGAGGGTCCAAAAAAAGCGCTGATCATCGGCGCTTCCACAGGGTATGGCCTGGCCGTCCGGATCGCGGCGGCATTCGGTTCCCACGCGGCCACGTTAGGGGTATTTTTCGAGAAACCCGCGATCGACAACCGCACGGCCACCGCAGGCTGGTACAACTCGGTGGCGTTTGAAAAGGAGGCTCGCGCAGCGGGACTTTATGCGCGGAGCATCAACGGCGACGCCTTTTCAGATGCGGTCAAAGCCCAAACGATCGAAACCATTCGCAAGGATTTGGGACAGGTGGATCTCGTCGTGTACAGTCTGGCTTCACCGCGCAGGACGCACCCGAAGACCGGGGAGGTATTCTCTTCCGTATTAAAGCCGCTCGGCAAACCGTTTCGCGACAAAACCGTCAACTTCCACACAGGCATCGTGTCTGAGGTGGCACTGGATCCCGGCAACGACGAGGACATTCGCCAAACCGTCGCCGTGATGGGCGGCGAAGACTGGGAAATGTGGATCCACACATTAAACGAAGCAGGCGTATTGGCGCAAGGCGCACAGACGGTGGCTTTTTCCTATATTGGGCCGGAACTGACCAAGGCAATCTATCGCGACGGCACGATTGGGCGAGCCAAAGACGACCTGGAGGTGACGGCGCATCAATTGTCAGACTATCTCGCTGGATCGGGCGGACACGCCTATGTATCGGTCAATAAAGCGGTGGTGACGCAATCCAGTTCCGCGATTCCCGTCGTGCCGCTTTACATTTCGCTGCTGTTTCGCATTATGAAGGAAATGAATCTTCACGAGGGTTGCATCGAACAGATGTACAGGCTGTTGGCGGAGAAAATGTACAGGACAGACGGCACCCCCGTCGACGGAGAGGGACGCATTCGCCTCGACGACTTGGAAATGCGCGCTGATGTGCAAGACAAGGTGGCAATGAATTGGAGGTCAGTCGACACAGACAACCTCGCTTCGCTTTCTGACATTGAAGGTTATCGCAGCGAGTTCCTGAGGATGTTCGGTTTCGGACTTGTTGGCGTCGACTACGAGGTTGACGTTGATCCGCGCTAACGGGAGTGTTCATCATGATGACCAATGACGCGATCCCATCAATTTTGAAAGAATTTTACGACCGGGGTTTGGTCGTTAGCCCTTGGCTGATGATGAATTCCCATGCCAGATTTGATGCGGAGCTTTTTCCGCTCATCGACCGGCTCGCCGCTGATATGGTTGAGAATTACTGGACAGACCAAGAAAAAATATCGTTTTTCAAAGACATGCCAATTTTTGATCGAATCCCGCGGACGGCACTCTATGAAATCATCGCCTCCACCTCGATGTCAATCACGCACAATCGTTTCGGCGACATGGAAATTGCCAACGAGCAAGTCATGGAAGCGGTCGAACGATTGCAAACCTTTATTGCCGAGTTTGGATTTGGAAGCATTTTAAACATTTACTGGATCGTTATGTCGTTTGAGAACATGCAAGCGCTCCATTACTACGCAAAAATACCGGAAAAAATCTTCACGATGGGGAACTGGCACCGTCCGTGGGTCGATTACTCGCTGAGCGACGAATTGTTTTCCGGTATTTACTTCGGCAACTATAAAATTGACATCATCGACGGGGTGCGGTACGTGCTGCTGACGGAACAAGGGCAGCGAACCTACGAAGCAACAGTAAGCATGTTGAATGAAGGCGGTTATCTAATTCACCGCGTCAGGCAATTACAAATCCATAATTTTACTTTATACCAAAACTACGCAGACATAGCGAACGAGTTTTGGCCTAACATGCACGAGCTAAGAAAAAAATTACTGGACTGGTCAGAAATCAAGCCTGGCATGAGTGTGCTGGAACTTGGCTGTGCCAATGGCATATCGACGTTTGAAACAGGTCTGGCGAATCTGGTCGGAGCAAGCGGACGGATCATCGCGATCGATCCTTCAATGGGGATGATTTACCGCGCCAACAAGAAAAAAGACGAACTGGGTGTTGGATGGGTGGATTTCCAACAGGCGAAAGCGGAACAATTGCCATTTCAAGCAGACTCGTTCGACGCTGTCATCGCGTTCAATTCTCTTCAACTGATGGATTTGCATACGGCTTTTAAAGAAGTCATGAGGGTTTTAAAGCCGACTGCCCAATTCACAAGTTTGCACCCTTCAAAATTCAGCATGAATGACATCCAGATCGTCGCAAAATGGTTTCAGCCGATCATCAAACTCGCACAGTACAGAAAAAACGAGAGTCCAGAAGACTTTTTAAAGTATCCGAGCGAGGTTTTGCATGCGTTTCATCAAGTTGGCTTTGTAGATGTTGAGGATAAAGTTGACGAAATCATCAGTTTTTTTAAGGATCCAGTGATGGTCGCCAATCACGAATTTCGCGGGATTGGCTGGATGCAAGAAGAACTGTCCATGATTCCGTGGAAGGCAAGGGAAGACATCATTAACGAAGTGATTGAACAAGGTAGAATTTTGTGTAGAGAGCATTCGGAGGAGGAACGTATGATTCGATCGCCGATGCAATTGATGAAAGGGCGAAAACCGTAACACAACAGCGGGCGTCATGGGAAATTCCGCCTTTCCAGACGCCCGCTCAATATGCTCACCGCAACTTACTGTGTCACCAGTTCGTATCCCGCCTCGTCGATGGCGGCACCAATCACCTCAATGGGGATCGGAGTGGAACACACCACGCTGACCTCGCCCAGCTCCAAATTGACCGTCGCGCTTTGCACGCCGTCAAGCTCTTGCAAGGCGGTTTCTACTGCGTGCTTGCAGTGATTGCACGTCATCCCTTTCACTGTGTACACCTTCGTATCCATCACTCAGCGCCCTCCTCGCCTGTTCCTCGTCAAACAATATACCCCTATGCGGTATAATCACGCAAGTGGTGGCGAATGCGTCGTCATTTAGACTAAGGCGTGTATACGACCACCGCCACACTCGACGATCCTTCCTGCACAATCGAGTTACCTGTTGCGAGCGAACGTCCCACTTGCAAACCCCACGCCAGTTCGCCCGGCGGGTAATCAATTTGGGCTTGCCCCACTCCACCGCTAGAACCCAGAACTGTCACCTGATACCCGTCCTTTTGCAACTCCGCCGCATACGTCGAAGAACCGTACAAATCCACCGGGATTTGGCTCGGCGGCGGCAACAAAATCCCCGTCCACGCGCCCGTTGATTCGTATGGTTCCAATACGCGGGTCACATACGCCGGGTCGACGATGTCATAGTAAGCGCCCGTGATCTGATTTTGCTGGTTAATTCCCTGTACAGTCGCATCCATGACATCCATCGAGTCCCCGACATTCGCAAGATTAATATGACTTACCTTCGCGCCGTGCGCCGCTTCTGCGATTTTTAAAAGGTCTCCGATGTTCATGTTCGTCGCCACATCCTTGTACCAGGTATCGACCAACGAACCAATATGCGCCATGTCGCCGCTTTTGTTTAATAGTTTTTGTTGTAAGGCCGCTAAAACTTGCGCTTGGGCATCGTCGCGTTCAAAATCGTTCGTTGCGACGCTGCTCGCGATGTTTTGGCGCACGCGAATATAAGCCAGCGCCTGCTGACCGTTCAGTGTCTGCCACCCAGGGTACAAGTTAGCGCCGCTGTGCGTTGGATCATAAATTCGTCCGGGAATGTCGACCCGTACTCCTCCTACGGCGTTGATCGCGTCAGAAAATCCTTGAAAATCTGTCACGATCCAGTAATCAATGTGCATCCCTGTAAATTTTTCCACGCCCTGAACTGTCAATTGCGCCGCCTGGTTGGGCGTCATCTGCGCTCCGATAAAAAACAGCGACTTAATTTTCGGAATGGAAATATTGTATTGCGGCATCGCAAATAACATATCTCGGGGAATGGAAATCAGTACAACCTGGTGCTTTTTGGGGTCAATGTGCGCTAGCATCATAATGTCTGCCTGGCCACCACCCCCAGGCCCGATATCAAGCGGACCTTGCGGGTTGCGCGCGTTGTTGCCAATCAACAGGATGTTCGTCGGTTTAAGCGGTTGAAAAAAACCTACCACGCCATTTAAAGGGTTTTTCTGAAATGCGGAATCAACAAAAGCGAACGTAAAGCTGATCACGAGTACCAAAAACACAACGATGACACTCACCGCAATGCCAGCTCGGCGGTGTCGCCTCTTTGCAACACTTCGTCCACCTTTTTTATTTTTGCGTTGTTTTGTCATATGCTCTTGCTCCCGGTTCATAAGGACCTCCTTGTACTCTGCACATGACCTACTATAGCAAAAATTCGACCTTTACTGACAAGCGATTTTGTATTTTAAGTGTTGTTTGCGCGTTGTCGCAGGAGTCGCAGTGGCCACGGAAGAATGAACGCATAGGCACCGATCGCCGCCAGAATGCCCCCGATCGCCAGCAATGCGCCCGTCGGCAGTGAGCGCAGGGATGACCATGATGCCCCCGCAAACGCGAGCGCCATCACAATGACGCCAGCGCCTGACAGCGCGAGTTGCCCCCAGGCATACGCCTGGTTCGTGAGCCGCACGCCCAAAAACGCAGGGAATAATCCGTATCCCACACCATACACCAGCGTCGTGGCGAAGCCAAGGAACAATAAATGAATAGCGAGCAAGGAGAGCGGGGCAAGTCCCAACAGCAACAAGATCCCCAGCACAAGCGCGAAAGTGAACGCGCCCAGCCACGCCGCGCGACTCCACACCGGTTGCCGTTCATTACGCACGCGCGTATGCCAGTTGTGCAAGAGCGGGAGCATCAGCAACACCGCCTGATCGGTCATCGCAACGCCGAGCAAGCGAACGGTGAACGCAGACAGCTCGGGAAACCACGCCAAACTGACCGTCTGCAGGAGAACCGCAAGCCACCACAGCCACTGCGCAAGCGCCGCAAAACGCGCAAGGAGGGGTTTGGAACCAGTGACACGCGGCAACAGGTGCAGAGCGACCGACCAGATCGTAGTTCCGATCCAACCGTAACTAACGAGGAAAAACGCAGGACTAAAGGGGAATTCAAACTGAGGGTCAGGCGTCCGAAAGGAACTTGCCAGCATCCACACGGCAGCGACCATGTACACCATCAGCGCGGCGTCGGTTCCGCGCTGCCCCACGCGATCCGCGCCTTGATGGACGTCGGATCGTTGCAGCAGGGCAAGTGCAGACGATCTCACCGTGTCTTGCGGAAACTGACGGCCTTTTTTCTTTCCCACGATCACAGCGGATAGCAGGTTGCCGAGAAAGACAAACGGCGCCATCGCCTGCAACACGAGCCCCACACGCAGCCAAGCGGGGCTGCCCCCCAGTTGCGCGACGACAATCACCGCTACGCCAAGCTCCGCGAGTCCATAGTGCAGCCAGCCCACCGCAGCGCGAGGCGGACGATACCCAGTCGACAACGCAAGCACTGCGTAGGTCATGCCGTAAATCATCATCGTCAGCCAGCCAAACGGGTTGATTTCCCCATGGAGTGGGCCGATTTTGGGGATAAGGGCGGGCACGCTGGCCATATACCCGCCAAGGAACGCGCCGACCAGAAAATTAAAAAACGCGGTTCCGATCAACGCCTTTGCCAGCGTGTCCACTATGTGGGATCGCACCATGCACACCTTCCACACAGTCAGTTATTGGGTCGCCAGATGTCGCAAACGAGGAAACAGAATGTTATTTTCTAAATGGACGTGGACAAACGTGTTGTCCTCCGCTTCTTCAAGCATCTGGTACGTGCGCACAAATGTTCTGCATGCGTCATCAGGCAACTTGTAATCCTTTGTCGTTTCGCGCATCGTTTTGAGCAAATACCCGGCTTGGTCGTGGTCACCCTCCAGTTTGTCAATGCGGCGGATCGCCTCCGCAAGCAAATCGCGCGAATGCGAACGTTCAAATTCCTTAATTTTAGGAAATACTTGAACCTCTTCTTCGATCAGGTGTTCTTCCATCTCCATCTTAAAGCGATGAAACTGGCGGTGCAAAGGAGTGAGTACATCACCGTGGCGAGCGCCGTGTACGCGGAGAATTTTGGTCGTCAATTCGCCGATCAAAGGAAGATTTTGGTGCAAATAGGCATGATGCTGTTGGAAGATGTGATCGACGAGCGCCGTCAGAGAGGCATCGCGCCAGTCCTCGGCCGGCTCATTCTGCGCCATTTGTAATGACCACGCGCGGTTGAGTACCGACAGCAAGTCTTCGAGATCCAGTTCTCCACTTTCGGCAACCGCCGCCGCAAGGGTGCGATCACCGCCACAACAAAAATCAAGGCGCGAGTTCTGAAATACCGTCGCTGCGTTGGGGAATTTCGCCACCACTTCACCTAACGTATCGTTGGCATGAAACACATGACCACCTCCTGCTGTTTGGGTATGCTGACATCGTACCTCTATTGTGTGTTCGACAAAGTGATACAAGTCACAGCGGTTAATGCTGAGCCATCATACCCCATACCCGACGCTCTTCTGCAAACGGGTCGTCTTCCAAGCGGTTCACTGTGTCCAACACCATGGTGGGACGGTTGAAATGCTGATAACTTGGCCAGTGCGGAATGGTTTCATTATTCGGATCACCGTGGTGGGCAAACGCAATCCACGTCCGGTGCATCCGGTCAGCCATTGTGCTGATGTCATCCGGTTCGCCCTCCAGTTCTGTCATCGGGTGATCCGTCGTATTGAAAACGAACGCGAGTTCGAACGCGTGCGACGCTTTCCAAGGGCCGTTGCCCCAATCAAAGCGATATACCCACAAGGGGGAGTGATTAGCGACCGTTTCGACAAACAGTTGAACCGGCCCTGAGAACACAATGAATGTGGCTAGTTTAATCAGCCCGTTTTGAAGTTCCTCCCCTTTTTTTCCCTCAATATAATGCTGTTCGATTGGCGCAGGAAATGGCCCCATTGCCGGAAACGGTCCCAGTGGTCGATTCAGTCTCGATCTTCTCGACTCGTCAGCCAGCGCAGACCAATCCGGATCTCTGTGGAAATAAAACGCCAACTCGTACAAATTCGAACCGACGATCAGGGGAACATCGTGCAGCGTTCCGGTCTTGATCGCCTCCATCAGCGAAACGGGAACGGACACTCCGTCCACCACCGGCATCCACAACCCGATGTCTTGGGTTTTTTCGATGAGGTCTTCGGCAGGCATGTTGACGAGCGCCTCGAAATTGTCAGGAGCGACGTCGAGTGACGCCAACACGCGGCGTGTGACATCGGCGGCAAAAGCTGCGTCGATCATACTCAGTGCGCCAAGCAGCACCCCGCTCTGTAAGATGGCGCGTTGAAACAAGCCTTTCGCCGCAGGCATACAAAGCAACGCGCTAACGCTAAGCGACCCGGCCGATTCTCCGAACAAGGTGACGCGATCGGGATCTCCCCCAAAAGCGGCAATGTTTTCGCGCACCCACTGCAACGCGGCGACTTGATCCAGCAGTCCACAGTTGCCGGACGACGCATACGCCTCTCCTGCCATGTCCCCCAGATACAGAAACCCGAGCGGCCCCAGCCGATAATTGACGGTCACCAACACGACATCACCGACGCTCGCAAACGAGCTGCCGTCGTACACCCTTTGTTGACCACTGCCCCCGCGAAAGGAACCGCCGTGGATGAACACCATCACCGGTCGCCGTTTGTCATCCGCGCCGGGCGACCAAACGTTCAGGCGCAGGCAATCCTCACTGAGCGCCACCGTTTCCGTTTCGAACAATGGATTGCGCACTTGATAGGCGACCGGCCCGAACTGCGTGGCATCCGCAATTCCGTCCCAGCGATCAGGCGGTTGAGGCGGACGAAACCGCAACTCTCCAAGCGGAGGTTTGGCGTAACGAATCCCCCTCCATACCGTCACGTTTCCTACTTGAACCCCCTGTATTTTTCCGTAACGCGTTTCGACTATCGTTGCCACCATGCCAACCCCATCCTCCTCATCGATCCGCCAGATCAAAGCCATCGCGCTGACACTTGAACACAAGTTGGCATGTAAACCACTCGCAATAGTTAGGCGAAGATCTTATCCATTCACTCCTGAAAATCCACAATATTAATCGAATAATTTTTACTTAAATCAATGAATTCTTTATCGATTTTTATTAGCGGTCGCATGGGATCCAGTGTATTGATCATGATGATCACCCCCACCTCGCCATTGGTCAATTTGACCGTTTCCCCTACTAGGTTTTCCATGATTTTTGTGATAAATAACGTCACAAAGTGGGCATCAAACTTGCCAAACGCACCGTCATGCATTTGATCCAGCACCTGATAAATCGGCAAAGAATTATGATAAGGACGTTTGGAAACCATCGCCTGAAAGACGTCTGCAATCCCCACGATTTTGCCAAACACGCTAATCTCATTGCCGACCAAGCGCCTTGGATACCCTCGACCGTCCACTTTTTCATGGTGTTCCAGTGCGGCTAACGCCTCGTTGGAAGACGCGCCTGGAGAACCGTCAATCATCTCGTAACCGAACACCGTGTGCTGCTTTACCAGCTCAAATTCATCATGCGTTAATTTTCCTGGCTTTGATAATATTTCATCTGGAATCTTTAATTTCCCAACATCGTGTAGCGTGCCAGCCACTGCGAGCATATCCATCTCCTGATCGCTCAGGTGCAGCCATTTTCCCATAAGGGTCGATAACACGCCGACTGAAATACAATGGAATAACGTATAATCATCTTTGTTTTGGAGGTTTAACAACAACGTTGACAGCTTAAAATCATTTAATAGTTCTTTCATTGAAGGAATCATTTTTTCCTGAACTTCCATAATAGGAATGCGACCGTGTATCTTTGCATATTCGAAAATCTCCACCAAATGCTGACTCGCTTCTTGCAGCATTGTCACATAATCGCTAGAACTGACTGCATCCAATCGGTCAGAAGGAGCATATTTGAACTTGTTCGTCAAATTAGGCCTCATACTCCTTGCTCATTCCCTCTTCGTGTGTGACGTTATTTTTTATTAAATATAGTGATCATCAGCGCCTCATGCTTTGAGTTAGCTGTATATTCTAAAAACTCTCTCGTTAAAAGAGAGGATCCGCTTATATGTTACCCCATATTTATTCTGATGAACAGTATTAATTTTCGTCGACCGAAATTCCTGATCCATGCTGAAATTGAATCACCGTAACGAATATTTCCTGTAGGTTGTACACACGTTAAGTGGAACATTTTGCGAAATGAAGGTGAATGTGTGAATTATACGGCCAATGGATGGATCAATTACTATGTGGGAATTTTGTGGCTCCTCGTCTTCATTGCATTCGTTTTCTTTAAATACCCCTCAGAAAAGGAGAAATAGATCGTGAACTGGACAAAGCGCGCGCGCGAGAAATTTGCTGTGGAGTTGGCGTGGGACAAGCTGCTTCCTTCGGAACAACCGATCTATGTATCTTCGCTTGTCTACAGCTTTGGCGTTTTTACGTTAAGCAGTTTGGTGGTTGTGATCGTGTCGGGCATTGTGATGGCAGCCAAAAACCCTGTTTGGTACCAGGTGTCCGAGCTTGGCGCTTATGTCCGCAGCGTCCACTTTTGGAGTGTACAGGCCTTCTTTTTCTTTATGACGTTGCACTTGGTTGCGCAATACTTTATGTCTTCGTGGCGTGAAGGCAGGGGCGCCACTTGGGTATGGGGCGTGATCGCCTTTGCCCTCAGCGTCGTCACCGCTTTTACGGGGTATTTAAGCAGGGGTGATTTCTTCTCCCAGTGGAACCAGGTGCAAAGCAAAGACGCGTTTAACGGCGCTGGCGCCGACGGCTTCTTAAATATCCTCAACAATGGACAGGTGTATGGATTGCACATCTCTGTACTGCCAATCATTTTATTGGGCATCGCGGGCATTCACATAGTGGCGGTGCGCAAGCGCGGTGTTGTGCCTCCCATCGGCACACCGGAGGAGGGGGACGAAGCATGAAGGAGTGGGCGTATCCTGACAAAAGAAGATTCAAGGTGAAAGATTTTGATTTGATCAAAGAAGGCACCGTCAGCCTCCTGATCATTGCTGTCATCATCCTGATTATTGCGGCCTTTGCTGGGGCGCCGTACCGCCCGGCCATCACCAACCAGGATATTGCGACGAAAAATCCAGTTCTATTTGAACAAACGGCACTTGGTTATATTGACGGTTCGGAAGATATCGCCTCCTACGGTCCTCCTTACAACTACGGATGGCATGGGAATGTGACTGGTGTACAGTCTTTAGGAGGATTTTCGCCGCAAACCTGGTGGGGCACGCCATATGCAGTGAATACGGCGCAAGACTTCGTACTTACGCCGCTTGCCAAACTTGCGGCGGCGTCTGACGACGGCAACCTCCAAAGCGCCCTATCGACCTACCAATCGGCATCATATGCGCAACAAATGGCGTGGAACAACAACTACGGAACAGCCTTGTCGAAAGCGACCGTATCAGGGAACCAGGTCATTGTCCCCAGCGGAAATTACGGCCCTGTCGCCCGCATGATGCAAGCGGAACTGCGGTTTGCTCAAGCTGGTCTACTGTCTGGTGTCTTGACTGCCGAGACCAACCTCGGTGTGTATCGCTGGAACGTCCAAAACGACTTACTGTTTTTGCAAGGCGATCCGCTGCATCAGTTCGCTGGCAAAATCAA
>JAJZCL010000064.1 GCA_021846165.1 Bacillota bacterium
TCCTCCAGTTCCGCAATCGTGCCGTTGACCAGCCTTCTCAGTTCAGCCAGCCATGCCTGTTTGGTTTCCTCCGTTAAAACGACCTTCACCGTTACAGGTTGACGAATCGTAATCACATCCAACACTCCTTCTCTAACGTATCATTTGCAAAATCCTTCAGGCAAAAACGGGACCAGACGATCCCGTCCCGTCCCGCATTAGACAATTTCTATGGAAATGTTTCTTTTATCTGGAAACGAAGCCGCCACCACCACGGTGCGAATGGACTTGACTGTGCGCCCGCCTTTTCCAATCACTTTGCCGATGTCTTCGGGTGCCACGCGAAGTTCAAACGTAATCCCGCGTTCGGTTTCGACTTCCCTCACCATAACCTCGTCCGGTTGATCAACAAGATTGCGCACAATTAACTCAATCAATTCCTTCATTCCGATCGCCTCCGCGACGCCCGCGCACGGGAGCCGACTTATGCCTTGCTTTGACGAGATTCGTGATACGCCTTCATCACACCGGCTTTGCTCAAAAGCGACCTAGCGGTATCGGAAGGCTGAGCCCCGACCTGCAACCAGTACAGAGCGCGCTCCTCGTTGATCTGCACTTGCGCAGGTTGTGACAACGGATTGTATACGCCGATCTCTTCAATAAAACGACCGTCGCGCGGCGAACGGGAATCTGCCACCACGACCCGATAATACGGATTCCGTTTCGCGCCCATTCTCTTTAAGCGAATTTTTACTGCCATGCTTACTTCACCTCCTTGTCGAAATAAAATTACCTCTTCTTCTTGTGACGGTGTACGTGCTGCTGCCCCGTGCCGCCTTGGTTCCCCTGCACCGCGCCCGTCAAGTCCCCAATTCCACGCAGCTTGCGCTTGGCGCCAGGCCCGCTGAACACCTTCAACAGCTTGCGCATTTCCTCAAAACGGGACAACAATTGATTGACATCCCGCACCTGCGTACCGCTGCCCTTCGCCACTCGCACCCTGCGGCTGGAACTCTTCATCACCAATTCGGGCTGATGCCGCTCTTCCTTTGTCATCGACAAAATGATCGCTTCCACTTTGCTGATCTGACCCTCATCGAGCGCCTTGCCCTGCAGTTGATTCTTCAGCTTGTTCATGCCGGGGATCATGCCGAGTATCTGATCAAGCGGTCCCATGTTGCGCATTTGCCGCAACTGCTGAAGAAAGTCTTCCAACGTAAACTCGTTGCGACGAATCTTCGCCTCTAAATCCTTGGCTACCTGTTCATCAATCGCCGACTGCGCCTTCTCGATCAGCGTCAACACATCGCCCATCCCGAGAATCCGCGAGGCCATCCGATCGGGGTAAAACGGTTCGAGCGCATCCGTCTTCTCGCCAGTACCGACAAACTTAACCGGGCACCCCGTCACGTGGCGCACAGTCAGTGCCGCGCCGCCCCGCGTATCGCCGTCCAGCTTGGTCAGCACCAGACCCGTCAAATGCAGTCGCTCATGAAAACTCTGCGCAACGTTGATGGCATCCTGACCCGTCATGGCATCCACCACCAGCAGAATCTCGTCAGGCTCCGCAAGCGCAACGATATCGTCCAATTCACCCATCAGTTCAGCGTCGATATGAAGGCGTCCGGCGGTATCGACCAACACGTAATCGTAGCCCCCACGGCGCGCCTCCGCCAAAGCGCCGCGCACAATCTCCTGCGGCTTGACCTGGTCGCCAAGGGAAAACACCGGAACCTTCACCTGTTCACCCAGCACCTTCAATTGATCGATCGCCGCCGGTCGATAAACGTCTGCGGCCACCAGCAAAGGGCGACGGTGTTCCTGCTGCGTCAGATGACGCGCGAGTTTGGCGGAAGCCGTCGTCTTACCGGCTCCTTGCAGCCCCACCATCAACACTACCGTCGGCGGCTTAGCCGCGCGGGCGATCTTCTCCTGTGCGCCGCCCATCAACTCCACCAGTTCGTCATTGACAAGCTTGATCACTTGTTGCGAGGCCGTCAGGCTTTGCAGCACCTCATGACCGACCGCCTTGACCCGCACACGCTCCGTAAACTCCTTCGCGATCGTGAGGTTCACGTCCGCCTCCAGCAGCGCCCGACGAACTTCGCGCATGGCCTCCTTGACGTCATCTTCCGTCAGGCGACCTTTGCCGCGAAGGCGTTGAAAAGCTCCCTGCAAGCGATTCGTCAAGGTATCAAACACACGCCTTCACTCTCCATCCGTCAATTCGCCGATCAGCGTTCCAATCCGATCATCATAGCATCCCTGTTCACGCAGCGCCTTCACTAGCGTTGCGGCCAAATCCCGCCTGTCACGCCGCGCCTTAGCCAAACCCAACTTCCGTTCGTATTCGTGCAGTTGCTGAGTCGTTCGCGTTATGGCATCGTGTACCGCTTGCCTAGACACAGCAAACTGTTCGGCAATCTCGGCCAACGACAGGTCGTCTTCATAGCGCAGTGCCATGATCTGGCGTTGCCTGTCCGTTAGCAACGTACCATAGAAATCAAACAAAATGGCGATTTCCACAGTTTTTTCAAGCACAACCAATCCACCTTGCATGCAACGAACACAGCATACCGCACGCGATTTTGCCTGTCAAGCAATTTTCCTTGTCAGCAATCACATCTGCAATCCCCTCCGCCAAACCGCCCACCCCCAACACCACGTCCCTTTATGTTCGCTCGAACAGCGCCTCGACAAAGTCGTTAGCGGAAAATGGTTGCAGATCCTCAATGCCTTCGCCAACACCGATCCATCGGATCGGAACCTGCAACTCCTGATAAATGGCAATCACCACGCCACCCTTTGCCGTCCCGTCGAGTTTTGTCAGCACAATGCCCGTCAGTTCCGCGACCTCGTTAAACAGCTTGGCCTGCACAATCGCGTTTTGACCCGTAGTGGCGTCGAGTACCAGCAACACCTCGCGCCTGCTCTCCGGCGCCTCCCGCTGGATCACACGGTGAATTTTTCCCAGTTCCTCCATCAGGTGCGCCTTGTTTTGCAACCGTCCCGCCGTATCGCATATCAGTACCTCAACACCCCGCGCCTGCGCCGCCCTGATCCCGTCAAAGACCACCGCCGCCGCGTCCGCTCCCTGGCTCTGCCGGATCACGTCCACCTTGGTGCGCTCGCCCCAGATCACCAACTGCTCGATCGCCGCCGCGCGAAACGTGTCGCCCGCGACAAGCAGCGTCTTTTTCCCCTCAGATCGATAGTACTGCGCCATTTTCCCGATCGTCGTGGTTTTGCCAACGCCGTTGACACCTACGACGAGGATAATCTGCAACCCATGATCACCACCCGATACCGGCGCCTGATCTGGGAACTGTGCCAAAATCAAATCGCGCAGCAGCGGAATCAAGTGGTCAGCCGTTTCTAATTTTTGACGCCGCACTTCTTTTTTTAATTGTTCCAATAGTTTTTCGGTCGTGGCGACGCCCATGTCAGCCGCAAGCAGCACCTCTTCCAAATCGTCAAACACACCGTCGTCGATCTTGCGCCGTCCGAGCACATCCCGCATACGGTCGGTCAACGCTTGGCGCGTTTTGGATAACCCTGATTTTAAGCGTTGAAAAAAACCCACGAATCTTCACCTTCACTCATCATTTACGCTGTTACCGGATCCTCTTCGATGACACGCACCGACACCAGCTTTGACACGCCCGTGACCTGCATTGTGACGCCATACAGCACGTCCGCCTTTTCCATTGTGCCGCGCCTGTGCGTAATGACGATAAACTGCGTATTGGCGGCAAACTGCTTCAAAAACTCGGCAAATCTCACCACATTCACTTCGTCGAGCGCCGCCTCCACTTCATCCAACACACAAAACGGCACCGGCTTCACCTTGAGAATCGCGAACAAGAGCGCGAGCGCCGTCAGCGCCCGCTCCCCTCCCGACAATAGCGAGAGCATCTGCAGCCTTTTACCGGGCGGTTCCGCCAGAATGTCGATGCCGTCGCGCAGCGGGTCGCCTTCGCCTTCCATGCGCAGATCGGCACGCCCGCCGCCAAACAATTCCGCAAACACTTCCTGGAAACTAGCCCTAATATTAGCAAATGTTTCCGAAAACCGCTTACCCATCTCGACGTCCATGTCCGCGATCAACTTGCGAAGCTGCGCCTGCGCTTGCTGCAAGTCTTCTTCCTGTTCAAACAAAAACTGGTGGCGCTCGCGCAAGCGTTCGTACTCCTCGATATCTCCGAGGTTGACCCCCTCATAACGCCGCATCTCGTCACGCAGATCGGCCAAGCGCCGCTTGGCCTCGGCAAGCGATTGGTCGAGCGGAAACCGCGCCCGCGCCAACTCAATCCCAAGACCGTGCTTTTCCCGCAGCTCGTTCTCCTTGGCATCCAGTTCGACCGCGTATTTGCCGAGCGCAAGCTGCAACTCGTGCATTTCCGCTTCTTTTTTCCGCCGTTGCTCCCGCACTGCATGCACACGTTTTTCAGCGTCCGCATACGCGTCCGCTCGCGCCTGACGCTCTGCCAGTGCCCCCGCCTGCTCCGCTTCCACCTGTTCCAACGCCAGCCGCAACTCCACCCGTTCCGCCGCGAGTTTCATTCCTTGCGCATGGTGAGCTTCCAGACGCTCCTGCCACGCGACGATCGCGTTCCGGTACTCATCGCGCCGCGCGAGGATCGCCGCACGCTCATTCCCAAGCCGCGTTTGATCCGTTCCCGCGCTGCGCAACGCCTCTTCCGTTTCCGCAAGGCGCACCCGCCACTCCGTCCACTCGTCCTTGCCTTCCTCCTGCCTTGCCTCCTCTTCGGCGATCTGCCTCTCCAGCGCAAGCATTTCCGCTTCCGCGCACGCCGCCTGCGCTTCGATGTCCGCAACCACTTGCAACAACGCATCCTTGCTCGTCAGCGTCGCCGCTCGCTCACTCTCAGTCTGTTCCAATTGCCCGCGCAGTCCTGCGGCTGCGTCCACTTGTTTGCCGTACGCCGCCTCCAACGAGCGCCACTCCAACTCGTACTCGCGCAGAGAGCGCTCCAACCCCTGTTCGCGTTCCTCATGCTGCCGCCACTGCGCCTGCGCGGCTTGAAGCGTTTTTTCCAGCGCCTCGAAACGATCCGCAGCCTCACGCCACTTCCGCTCAGCCGCCGCCAGTTCCCCCTGCGCATCCTCCAGTTCACGACCAAGCGCGAGCAGCCCCGTGCCACGCTTGCTTTGACTGCCGCCCGTCATCGATCCGCCGGGATGAACGACGTCGCCGTCCTTCGTGACTACGCGGTAGCGCTGGTGCAAGCTTGCGGCCACCTCATTGGCCGAAGTCAGATCCACAACGACCACCACTTGCCCCAGCAGGTTTTCCGCAATTCGCAACAATTTCAGTTCTACCGTCACCAATTCCGACGCCAGACCGACAAACCCCGCATGCGTCGCCGCCAATTTGCGCTCACCCGAAGGGAGCGTTCTGGCGATCATCACCGATAACGGGAGGAACGTCGCTCGCCCTAGGTTGTTTTTTTTCAAATACGCGATACAGGCGCGTGCCGACGCCTCCGTATCGATCACCACGTTTTGCAGGCTTCCGCCAAGCGCGGTTTCCACCGCAGTTTCCCAATCTTTTTCCACCTTAAACAAATCCGCGACCGCGCCAACCACGCCAGCTAAGTGATTTTTCTCCGCAGCCTGAAGAATCGCCCGCGGTCCGCTCGCAAACCCTTGCCGCGCCTCATGCATCCCTTGCAGGGCGCGCAATCGACTGCGCAACTCAAGGCGTGTGGTTTCCACTGACCTGACATCCCGCCCCGCCTCTTGCTGCGCTTGTTGAGCGCTTTGCAACGCATCCAAAAGCCGCTTTTTTTCTTGCGCCAAACCCAGCAACCGCTCCCTGGTCGCCCGTCCTTCCGCCGCAATGGTGTCACGCGCACGCTGCAACCGCATGACCTCTTCTTCCACCACCGCCAGTTCCCCCCGCACACGATCCAAGCGCCGCAATTGTTGCGCCAGTTCCTGTTCCGCATTATGCAGATCGTTCCGTTTTGTCGCCTGGTTGCGCATGCGCTCAATCATTTGCGAACGCGCCTCTGCCAGTTGCCCGCGCAGGCTTTGCAACTGCGATTTTCCTGACCGCGCTTCCTGGTACTGCCGCACTTGTTCGCGCAACTCGGCCGCCGTTCTAGCCAGCTCCGCCTTGCGCTTTGCCATCGCCTCTAGTTCCACTTGCGTGCGGCTCGCGTCCTCTTCCGCACTTAGCACCTGGCGCTCGCTCTCCCGCCGCTGCTCCTCATAGTGAAGACGCCGCTCCTCGTGTACACGCAAATCGCCTTCATTCTTCTCCACCTTTGCCGTGGCATCAAGACGATCTGCCTGCACACGCTGCAAGACCCGCTCCCTCTCCTCAAGCGCGACGCGAAGGTCGATCAGGCCTTCTTCAGCCGTTTTTTCCTGACTGGAAGACGAATCGACCTCACGCCCCACATCGATAACCCGCGCACCAAATTGGCGCTTTTTTTCGAGAATCGCGTCAAACTCTGCGGCAATCAAGCTCACGGATAATCGCTCGAATTCCTGCAAAAGCTCTTTGTACGCTTGCGCCACCTGCGAGCGCCGTTCTAGCGGTTCCAGTTGCCGCGAAAGCTCAGCGATCAAATCACGAACGCGAAGCAGATTTTGATCCGCTTCGCCCAGTTTTTTTTCCGCTTCTTTGCGCCGCACCCTGAACTTCACGATGCCCGCCGCTTCTTCGAAAATCCCGCGACGATCCTCGGGTTTGTTGGACAAGATCTCTTCAATGCGTCCTTGACCGATGACAGAATAGGCTTCACGCCCCATGCCAGTGTCCATAAAAAGTTCACCAATATCACGCAGACGGCAAGCGGTTTGGTTGATAAAAAACTCGCTTTCCCCCGAACGGTACACCCTGCGCGCGACAGACACTTCCGCAAAATCAACGGGCAGGACGTGGTCAGCATTGTCAAGTAGCAGGCGCACCTCCGCATAATTCACCGGTTTGCGCGCGTCACTGCCCGCGAAAATGACGTCTTCAAGCTTGGCACCACGAAGAAGGCGGACGCTCTGTTCCCCCAGCACCCACCTGATCGCGTCGGCAATGTTGCTTTTGCCGCTTCCATTTGGCCCCATCACAGCCGTGACACCAGGGGCGATCACCAATTCCGACCGATCGGCAAAAGACTTGAAACCGACCAGTTCGAGTCGTTTGACAAACACCGCAACTTCCCCTTTAGCGCGTGCCGATGGTGGCTAACGCCGATTCCGCAGCGCACTGTTCCGCTTCCTTTTTCGACCTGCCGACACCCTCACCGAACACCTTACCAGCTACCTTCACCTGTACAACAAACCGACGCTCATGGGCCGGGCCGCTTTCCGACACCGTCGCGTACGCGAGATCGCCAAGCGATTCTTTTTGCACCAATTCCTGCAACAGGGTTTTGAAGTCTTTGCGCCAAGAGTCATCGGCAAAGCCACTGCGCGGGATGCGAACATAAAAGTGCCTAGCCAGAAAGTGATCAACCTCGGGCAGTCCCTGATCCAGAAACAACGCGCCCAAAAACGCCTCAACCGTGTCGGCAAGCAGACTCGGGCGCCCTCTGCCGCCGGAAATCTCTTCGCCTTTGCCAAGGCGCAGGTGCGGCGGAAAGCGCAGGTCTTGCGCGAACGCCGCGAGCGACGGTTCACAGACGATGGCGGCGCGCATCCGCGTCATATCCCCTTCCACCGCGTGCGGGTACTGCCTGTACAAGTATTGACTCACGCACAGCTCAAGCACCGCGTCCCCCAAAAACTCCAAGCGCTCATTATCCGTCAGGTTGGCCTGGCGATGCTCATTCTTAAAAGAAGAATGCGTGAAGGCCGCCTCAAGAAGCGCGATGTCGCGAAACTGCACCTGCAGCTCCGCCGTCCACTGCCGCAGGGACTTTGTTCCCAACCCCGACACTCCCCCATTATTCAGCGTATTTTTTAAATACAAGGCTCGCATTGTGTCCGCCAAACCCGAACGAATTGGACATGGCATACGCCAGATCCCGCTTTTTTGAGGCATTCGGCACGTAGTCGAGATCGCACTTCGCATCCGAGGTTTCCAAGTTAATGGTAGGCGGCATGATGCCGTCCTGCAGCGCTAGGATGGTCGCGATCGCTTCCACACCCCCAGCAGCGCCAAGCAGGTGCCCCGTCATCGACTTGGTGGAACTCACGGACAGGCGGTACGCATGATCGCCGAACACGCGTTTGATCGCCATGGTTTCCATGACGTCGCCAATTGGCGTCGAAGTCCCGTGCGCGTTGATGTACCCGATCTGATCACCAGATACCCCTGCGTCATCAAGCGCCGCCCGCATCGCCCGCGCCGCGCCATCACCTTCCGGTTCCGGCTGCACCACATGGTAGGCGTCGGCGCTCATGCCGTACCCGACTAACTCACCCAGAATCGTCGCCCCCCGGCGCCTAGCGAACTCCAACTCCTCCAACACGAGGATGCCCGCGCCCTCCCCCATGACAAATCCATCACGATCCGCATCAAATGGCCGACTGGCTCGTTCCGGCTCGTCATTGCGCTCCGACAACGCCTTCGCCGAGCAGAACCCGGCAAACGCCAGCGGCGTGAGCGTCGCCTCCGCGCCGCCACAAATCATCGCGTCCGCAGCGCCGCGCACAATCATCTTGGCCGCGTCGCCAATTGCGTTCGCGCTCGTGGCGCAGGCCGAAACGGGTGCGCTGTTGGGTCCTTTTGCTCCGACCAGTATCGACACCTGACCCGACGCCATATTCCCAATCATCATCGGAATAAAAAACGGACTCACCCGCTTCGGTCCGCGTTCGAGCAAGATTCTGTGCTGTTCCTCAAGGGTGTACAAGCCGCCGATGCCAGAACCGATATAGACACCGACGCGCTCAGCGACCTGTTCGTCAATCCGCAACCCCGCTTGCGCAAGCGCCCGCTGCGCAGCCGCGACGGCAAACTGCACGAACCGATCCATGTGACGGACTTCCTTGCGATCCAGGTTCGTATCCGCCTCTGGCCTAAATTCGTAAACACTGCCCGCAATTTTGGTGGGGAAATCGGTTACATCAAAGTGTTCGATTCTGCGGATCCCAGACACACCGTTCAACAGGTTGCGCCAAAACTCGTCGACCATCAAGCCGACTGGCGTAATCACACCCATGCCGGTCACGACAACTCTTCTCACAAGCTCTCACCACTTATCGTTAAAATGTGTCTTGAAACAAGAGAAAACCCCGCGCGTCGCACGGGGACCCCTCCTCTGTCGGATATGTAACCGACCGCGCCCGCCTCCTCACTTTGACGACCAGTTAGGCGTGCTCCTCAATGTACTTTACCACATCGCCAACAGTGTTAATCTTCTCGGCATCCTCATCGGAGATTTCCAAGTCGAATTCATCTTCCAGTTCCATCACCAACTCGACAACGTCAAGAGAATCGGCGCCTAAATCGTCCTTAAATGAAGCCTCCATGGCCACCTGCGGTTCGTCAACGCCGAGGCGATCCACGACAATGCGTTTTACGCGGTCAAAAACATCGGACATCCTCTCACCTCCTCAAGAGATTATACTACATGGCCAAGCCGCCGTCGACAACGAGTACCTGACCCGTGACATAAGACGCTTCCCCTGACGCCAAAAAACGCACGAGACTCGCCACTTCCTCCGGTTGTCCCATACGCGCCAAAGGAATTTCGTTTTGTAGTTTGGCTCTGACCGTTTCCGACAACACCGCCGTCATCTCCGTATCGATAAAACCAGGCGCAATCGCGTTAACGGTCACCTGTCGGGACGCAAATTCACGCGCCAGCGTCTTCGTCAGACCGATCAGTCCCGCCTTGGCAGCGGTGTAATTGGCCTGGCCAGCGTTGCCCGTCAAGCCGACGACAGACGCAATGTTGACGATCCTCCCTTGCGGCGACCGCAACAAGTGTCTGGAAGCCGCCTGCACTAGCAAATACACGGACTTCAGGTTGGTCGCAAGCACCACATCCCAGTCCGCCTCTTTCATGCGCATGACAAGGCCGTCGCGCGTGATGCCCGCATTGTTCACCAGCACGTCCAACTGACCGTACGTTGCGACCGCCTTGCCGACAAGCAGCTTCGCGCCGTCCGCAGTGGCGACGTCCGCCTGCACGGCAATCGCCTCGCCACCGCCTTGCGTAAATGCCTCCACCAGCGCGGCAGCTTTAGAATGATTGGACGAATACCCGATTACCAGCCTGGCGCCCGCTGCAATGAGCGCCCCGCAGATCGCCTGACCAATGCCGCCCGTCCCGCCGGTCACAATCGCCACTTTGCCTGTCAAATTCGCGAAGGTCATTCCGGACTCCCCTCCTGCCGAAAAAACGCAACGGTGTCCGCAAGCGACGTTAGTTCCTCGACTTGCAGGGTCTTGACGCGCTTGTCTGTCTTGCGAACAAGCCCCGAAAGAACGCTCCCTGGCCCAAACTCGACAAACGTATCAACGCCAGCGGCCACCATCGCCTTAACCGATTCCTCCCAACGCACCGGCGCCGCGAGTTGCTCACGCAGCGCCAGCGTCACCTCATCGACGGCACGCAGCGCCTTCGCCGACACGTTGGCGACCAGCGGCACCTGTGGCGGTTGCCACGTCTGATCCCCCAGCGCCTTGGCCAAGCGATCCGCAGCCGGCGCCATCAACGACGAGTGAAACGGCCCGCTGACGTCGAGTTTGATCGCCCTTTTCGCCTTCGCTTCCTTCGCTCGTACAATCAATTCTTCCACCGCGCCAATCGCGCCCGATACGGTCACTTGACCGGGGCAGTTGATGTTGGCTAGCTCCACCGGCTGCCCGAGGGTTTGCGTGATACTCACGCACAAGTCGTCGAGTAGTTCCAGATCCGCCGCCAGCACCGCCGCCATTGTTCCCTCGCCTGCCGGCACTGCCTCGTCCATCAAGCGGCCGCGGTAGTGAACAAGTTGCAGCGCGTCCTCATAGGCAATTGCGCCAGCCGCCACCAGCGCCGTGTACTCGCCAAGGCTGTGACCCGCGACAAACGCCGGCACCACCCCTTCCACTTGCTCTTCAAACACCCGCAACGCCGCGATACTGACCGCCATAATGGCTGGTTGCGTATAATACGTCAAGCGCAACGTGGCTTCGGGGCCGGAAAAGATGATGTCGCTAAGAGAGAACCCAAGCGCTCCGTCCGCCGCGCGAATGGTCTGTTCGGCTACAGATCGGAA
>JAJZCL010000065.1 GCA_021846165.1 Bacillota bacterium
TATGTTGCAATTCCTTTCGCTGACGGACAAACTTTGCTTTCGCATTCTTGATGTGTCTGCCTTTATAGAACATGGCTTCATCATCTTGGTTGGTGGCAACGGCAAGAAAATTCATGCCACGATCCACCCCAACGATGGCATCACAATCAATAGGGAGCGGTTCTGCTACCTCTCGCTTCACAGTGACATGTAATGAAAAACCTTTTCGAGTGGGCACAAGTTCTGCTGATCCAAACGTCCACATCTCGTGATCAAGGTAAGGGCGATCATATTCGCCCACTAGGTAAGAGACTTTGATCCGCTTATTCAGTGTACCGATAGATACCGTCTGTGATTCGAGTTGGATGGTGTAATCGCGGTTGTAGGAATAGCCCATCTTGCTGTGAGTAAAATTGGCTAACACGAGGCGGTCATTGCTCTTGGCACTAGCATACGTACTCGCCACAGCAGAGCAGACGTTGCATGCCATTTGCGACTTGAGTCCAAATTGTTCCCTCAGATCATGGTAAGTCAATTGTTGCAATCGCTTAAAGACACTCATGCCACCATTCTCAAAAGCAACTTGACTGGCAAAATTGAGTGCTTCGCGATTTGCCTTCAATGTTGCGTTGAGTTCACTGGCTTGTTCTGGTGATACGAGTAACTTCAATCGAATAGTGCGTATGAGTTCCACATTCATCAACTCTTTTCAGTAATTATATTATATCATAAAATTACTGAAAATAAATGCATGCCATTCCTCCCCCGCTTTCACTTCGTTTAGAAGTGGGGAACTACTGACACAAAGACGTTGAAAAGACGCTTTTTCCAAAAAATAATGGATGGCTTGCAATATAGGAACTGTATTGCAAAATAAAATCAGTATATTTCGTCGAGTTGACCATGAACTCACCATTTAATTGCTCTATAGGACGTTGTTTACCTTCTTCTAGTTATTTCCATTCATAGGCTTTATTCATTTGATATTCCGTTTTCGTGATCACTTCATTCCGCCAATCGTCAAAATGTAACGAATAGAGTAGTCAGTTAGGCTTTGAACTCTTGGACATCCATGAAGAGCAGTGAGTGGACATCCTAGCGCCGCAATATCGCATGACTAGATGATGGACACGTCCCGATTATGTGGCAAGATTTTTTAAGGCAACAGAGCAATCTTTATTAAGGTTTTAATCATCAGAAGCCAACTCCTTGATCATTTTTCGCGCCTGATTCGCCCGCTTACCTTGAAGTTTGCGCGAAAATACGGTGACAATTTGGATGAAATCCTCGACAAGTTCTTGTTCTTCTGTTTTTTCAGTGTTGTCAATCACTTCAATTTCCGTTCCATGCAAAGCGGCTACATATTCCAATAATTCGATCCCAAAACGTAAGAGTCGATCTTTGTCAAGCACCACCACTTTGGAAACTTCGTTACGCTCAATGCGACGAATCAGGTCTTGTAACCCCTTCTTTGCGTAATTGATACCGCTCCCCACATCGGAAACAATTTCAAAAGGATTCCCTTGCGCCGTAAGATAGGTCTTCACGTTTTCAATCTGAAGTTCTAAGTCGTCCTTTTGTTTGGCGCTAGAGACTCGACAATACCCAATCACAATGCGTGGTACTGGCCGAATGCCAAGCACTTGATGCAATTGTTCGTCCGAATAATAACGATAGCCATTCATTCCCTTATGATGCGGAATCAAAACCCCTCGTTTTTCCCAATTTCGTAATGTTTGAGGCGTTTTATGAGCCATCTGCGAAAATTCGTGAATCGTGTAATATTTCATCATTTCATCACCCGATAACATTATAACATTTTATCAGGCTTTAGTAAATTGTGATATTTTATTCTTGATGTAAGATGATATTGTTTTTTTAAACGCCCTGATGAAACCATGAATGTAAAGGCATACTAAACGATATTATCGCTTTTTCCCTACCACAAACCACAACTGCAAGTCCTCCGACTCTCCACTAGGATCCGATTCCGTTTGCACGTGTAGAGTGTGCGTCAACACCTCATAGTTCTCTTCGAATATTTGCAATACTTCTGCTTCCGTATAAAAATGAAGCGGCTTACCCTCATGTTTTTCAAACGTATTAGCTTCCACCTCACGTCCAATTCCGTAGTTGTTTTGGTCATGTACGGAAATGCAGGTCAACGCCAACATCCCTCCTGGTTTTAACATGGCATCCATCCGCTCCATCAAACGCTTACGATCATCCGAAAGAAACAAGTGTAGAACGTTGGAAAGATAAATTCCTTCAAACTGGATTCCATTAAGCAGTGCAGGTTTAAAGAGATTTCCTACGAAGTAGTTGACATTGACTCCCTGTCGACTTGCATCCTCCGTTGCCATTTGAATCGCTACATCGGAAACATCAAACGCAGTCACTTGAAATCCCTGCTTTGCCAACCAAATACTGTTTCGTCCATATCCACAACCAGGCACCAGCACTTCATTGACATAATATTCGCGAAACCAGTCACTCGTCCTCTTCACTGACGGGATTGCGTCATCTCCCCATATCCGTCCATCTGCATAACGAGAATTCCAATACGTGTTCATCGATGACGTCATATTAAATCACCGCCCCATCAAACGCGCCCCCAATCAACACCGCCTCAAGACGTCCGCGCGACACCTCGACACCCGGCACCTCCACGCGCACCGCGCAGATCGCGCCCAGTTGCGACGAGTCACCTGCAAACTCGACGTTCATGTAATTGTCCGCATGCCCGACCAGCCAAGTCCCCCCCTCGCGCACCTCCGCCTCTTCTGGAATCACGTTCAGCACCGCACCCGCAAACCTGCGATTGTAATCACGCTGCAACTCCCGCGACAACGCGATCAGTCGTTCCACCCGGTCGTGCTTAACCTCCTCCGGCACCTCCTCCGAGAACTTCGCCGCAGGTGTTCCCGAACGCTTCGAGTAAGGAAATACATGCAGTTCCGCGAACGCCTGTTCTTTCACAAAGTTGTAGGTGGCCTGAAAGTGGGCGTCCGTTTCCCCCGGAAAGCCGACGATGATGTCGGTCGTAATCGCAAGCTCAGGCAGCGCCCCGCGCACCTCATCAAGTTTGCGCGCAAAGTCTATGCGCGTATAGCGGCGGTTCATTCGCTTCAGCACCTCGTCCGCCCCCGCCTGCAACGGAATATGCAGGTGCCGACAGACCTTGTTCGACGCCGCCAGCGTTTCAATCAACGCGCTGCTGATTTCGCTCGCCTCAATCGAAGAAATGCGAATTCTGCGCAAATTCTCGATCATTTCCAAATCGCGCAGCAAGTTGGCAAGCGTGTACCCGTCCAAGTCCTCGCCGTAAGCACCCGTGTGAATGCCCGTCAACACGATCTCATGATAGCCCGCGTCCGCAAGCCGACGAGCCTGCCGGATCACACTCTCCGGTTTGCGGCTGCGCACCAGTCCACGCGCATACGGAATGATGCAATACGTGCAAAAGTGGTTGCACCCGTCTTCGATTTTCAGCGTGGCGCGAGTGCGCTCAGCAAACGCAGGCACGTCCATGTCCTCGAACTCGCTTTGTCGTAGAATCGGCGCGACCGCGTTAAACGGCTGCCGCTCATGCTGCACCTTCTCGATCCACTCCAGCATCTGCGCACGGTGCTGATTGCCGACGACAAGGTCGACACCGTCGATACCAAGCACCTCACCCGGCGCGATTTGTGCATAACACCCCGTCACGACTACCACTGCGTCAGGGTTGCGGCGAATCGCCCGGCGAATCATCTGCCGGGACTTGCGATCCCCTTCGTGAGTGACCGAACAGGTGTTGATCACATACACGTCCGCCACCTCGGAGAAGTCGACGCGCTTATACCCTGCCTGCAAAAACAGCTGCCACACCGCCTCGGTGTCATAGTAGTTCACCTTGCAACCGAGGGTGTGCAGCGCCACCTTTTGCGTCAGCGCCACGGCGCCTGTCACGGCGCCCGTCACGTCATCCGTCGCATCAACCGCCACATCATTCGTCACGTCACTCGCCCCCCAACAGATCCCACTCGTACAGCAGCGCCGTCGCCACGACCAGCCCCGCCGTTTCTGTCCGCAAGATCCTCCTCCCAAGCGTCAGCAGGTGGCCGCCCCGCTGCGCCGCGAGTGCAATCTCAGCGTCAGCAAAGCCGCCTTCCGGCCCAATCGCAAACGCCACCCGCTTTGGCACCGACGTATCCCCTGCTGCTCGCAAAACAGATTTTAGCGACGGCAAAGGACGATCCTGCGCCTCATATGGAACCAGCAACACCGCATCCGCTTCGAGTCGCGCCAGCGCCTCGACGAATGAGGGAACGGACTCGACGACGGGAACCACCGTCCGCTGCGCCAATTCCGCCGCCTCTTTCGCAATCTTGCGCCAACGCGCGAGCCTAGCCACGACTTTATCCGGCATCACCTTTGCCACCGAGCGCTCCGCCTGGAACACGATCACACGCGCCACCCCGATCTCCGCCGCCTGCCGGATGACGAGGTCGATTTTCTCTCCTTTTGGTAGCCCCTGCACCAGCGTGAGCGCCACCCCCGCCTCACTCCCCGACTCCAGAGCCTTGAGCAGCGCCACCGTCACCACGCCGTCCGCAAGCGTCACAATTTCCGAAAGGTAGGAAACGGCACCGACCACCACCTGCACTTGCGCACCGGGCTTCATGCGCATCACATGCACAATGTGGTGGTAGTCGTCACCGCCAATCACCGCTTGCTCGCCTGCCACCGCTCCTGTTTCAATAAAATACCGCTGCACGCTTCACCCTTCCCATCTTGCGCGAATCGCGACCCAATCCGCTTCCTGACGCACCCGCTCGACGCAAAACCCGTGTGCCACAAGCGCCGCCTGCACGTCGTCTGCCTGCTTCAGTACGATGCCAGACGCAATCAACACCCCACCCCGACGCAAGTGGCGACCGATGTTCGGGGCGAGCTGGATCACCAGTCCCGCGAGCAGGTTCGCCACCGCCACGTCAAACCGCTCGTCGCCCACCTTGGCAGCGAGATCCGATTCGATCACCTCCACTACCCCCGTCACGCCGTTAGCCGCCACATTGTCCTTCGCCACACGCACCGCCACGTCATCGAGATCAACCGCAAGCACGCGCCGCGTCCCGAGTTTGGCCGCCGCCATCGCGAGAATCCCCGTGCCAGTGCCGACATCCAGCACACTCACGCCCGGCGCGACCGCCTCCTCCAACTCCAATAGGCACAGCCGCGTCGTTTCGTGCGTTCCGGTGCCAAACGCCACGCCCGGTTCCACGTAGATGGCCGCCTGACCCGCAGCGCCCGCCCACGTATCCCGCTCCCACAAAGGCACAATCGCCAACCGGTCAGACACGGCGAGGGCGCGATAATCCCGCTTCCATGCGTGCAAATACTCCGCTTCCGCGAGTGCCGACGTTTCCACCACAAGACTGCCCGGCGTCAAGCCAAAGTCACGCAGCTGCGCGAGTTCGCTACGCAGCGCCTCCACCCACGCCGCCAATTCTTCCGCGCTGTACCTGTCCCGCTCTAGGTAACCGCTCACGACCGCACCGTCCGATGGCGCGTCGATAAATGCTTCGTCAAGAAGTTCGCCGAATTGCAGGTGCCGTCGCTTGTCTTCCACATCCCACCGATCCACTGCGTCCGTCGCCACCGCACCGTGCGCCATCAACAAATCGACGACCGCATCCGCCGCCTCCGAACTCGTGTGTACCGCCACTTTCCACAGATCCACAGAACATACCCCTATCGTCGCGAAAAAGCCGCGAATCAGCTCGCGGCTCGCGTTATCCATTGCCAGGTTGTGTCATTCGCCCCGAAAGGCGCTTTTCATCCGGTCAAAAAACGACTTCGACGCTTCGTGCGACTCTTCCCCCAAATCCTTGGAGAACTCGCGCAGCATCTCTTTTTGCCGATCCGTCAACTTGGTCGGGGTCTGCACGACGACGCGCACATGCTGGTCACCCTTGGCCACGCCGTTGCCTAGTTTGGGGATCCCCTTGCCGCGCAGGTGAAACACCGCCCCCGTCTGCGTCCCTTCCGGAATCCGCAGGTTTTCGCGGCCATACAGCGTCGGCACCGTTAGCTCGTCACCAAGCGCCGCCTGCACGAACGAGATCGGCACGTCACAGTACACTTCCGTGCCTTCGCGGCGGAAAAAGTCGTGCTTGTTCACGCGGAGCACAATGAACAGATCCCCAGACGGCGCACCGCGCTCCCCGGCCTCTCCTGCGCCGTTGATACGCAAGCGGTTGCCCGTGTCCACACCTGGCGGCACCTTGACCTCAATCTTGCGGCGACGCCTGACCGTCCCCGCGCCGCGACACGTAGAGCAAGGTGTGGCAATGCGCTTGCCCGTCCCCTGACAGGTCGAACAGGTGCGACGATTGACCATACGCCCAAGCGGAGTGTTCGTCACAAATTCCTGAACCCCCGAGCCCTTGCAAACGCTGCACGTTTCCACCTTGGTGCCGGGCTTGGCACCAGAACCGGAACACGTGTCACAGGTCTCGGTGCGCGGGATCTCAACTTCCTTGGTCAACCCGAACGCAGCGTCCTTAAAATCAATCGCAAGCGTGTACTCTAAATCAGCGCCGCGTTGTGGCCCACGCTGCCTGCCGCCACCCATACCGCCGCCAAAAAACATATCGAAGATATCGCCAAAGCCACCAAAGTCGGCGCCAAAGCCACCCTGCCCACCAAAGCCACCCTGCGTCGGATCCTGATGGCCAAACCGATCATAGTTGGCGCGTTTGTTCTGGTCGGACAACACCTCGTACGCTTCCTGCACCTCTTTGAACTTCTCTTCCGCCGCGTGATCATCCTTGTTGACGTCGGGGTGAAGTTGGCGCGCCAAACTGCGGTAAGCCTTTTTGATCTCATCCGGCGACGCCGAACGATCTACGCCGAGTACCTCGTAATAGTCCCGTTTACTCACTGTGGCGTCCCTCACTCCCATAAAATCACTGCCAGCGAGAGGGGAACGCCCCCTCGCCAACCATTATTGTAAACGTTACCTCTTATCGTCGTCCACCACATTGTAATCGGCGTCCATGACGTTATCGTCGCCATGGCTGTGGTCGTGACCCTCGTGCGAAGCCTGTTCATACAGCTTGACCGAGAGCGCCTGGATCGCTTCACTCAGTTCCTCATATGCCGCCTTGACTGCGTCGATGTCGCTGCCGTCTAGCGCCGACTTCAGCTTCTGCTTCGCCGCTTCTGCCTTGTCCTTCTCCTCGGCGCTCGCCTTCTCGCCAAGATCCTTGATCGTCTTGTCCGTCTGGTACACGAGGCTGTCCGCCTGGTTGCGCAGTTCCGTTTCGTCACGCTTCTTCTTATCTTCGTCCGCATGCAGTTCCGCTTCCTTGACCATGCGGTCGATCTCATCCTTGTTCAAACCGCTTGAGGAGGTAATCGTAATCTTTTGGCTCTTGCCTGTGCCCAGGTCTTTTGCCGACACATGGACAATGCCGTTCGCATCAATGTCAAACGTGACCTCGATCTGCGGAATGCCGCGCGGCGCCGGCGGAATATCCGAAAGCGTGAACCGCCCCAGCGTTTTGTTGTCACGCGCAAACTCACGCTCGCCTTGCAGTACGTGGATCTCAACCGAAGTCTGATGATCCGCCGCCGTTGAGTAAACCTGCTTTTTCGAGGTCGGAATCGTCGTGTTGCGGTCAATCATCCGCGTCATGACGCCGCCGAGCGTTTCAATACCGAGCGAGAGCGGCGTCACGTCAAGCAACACCACACCCTTAACGTCGCCCGTCAGCACACCCGCCTGAATCGCTGCGCCGACCGCCACCACCTCGTCCGGGTTGACGCCCTTAAACGGCTCCTTGCCAGTCACTTTCTTAATCGCTTCGACAACCGCCGGGATGCGAGTCGATCCGCCGACGAGGATCACCTTGTCGATCTCGTTCAAGGAAAGTCCCGCATCCGAAAGCGCCTGCCTGGTCGGCCCCATCGTCGCTTCCACCAGGTCTGCCGTCATCTCGTCGAACTTCGCACGCGTTAGGTTGACCTCAAGGTGCTTCGGACCAGAAGCGTCCGCCGAAATAAAGGGCAGCGAAATCGAGGTCGACGTCGTGCTAGACAGTTCCTTTTTCGCCTTTTCCGCCGCGTCCTTCAGGCGCTGCATCGCCATCTTGTCTTTGCTCAGGTCGATCCCTTGTTCTTTTTTGAACGAATCCACCAGGTAATTGATGACACGCTCGTCAAAGTCATCCCCACCAAGGCGGTTGTTGCCGCTCGTCGCCTTCACCTCAAAAACGCCGTCGCCAAGTTCCAGAATCGACACGTCAAACGTACCACCGCCGAGGTCGTAGACCAGAATCGTGTGGTCGCCTTCCTTGTCAAGGCCATAGGCGAGCGCGGCCGCCGTCGGCTCATTAACAATCCGCAGCACTTCAAGGCCGGCAATTTTGCCCGCGTCTTTCGTCGCTTGGCGTTGACTGTCGTTAAAGTAGGCAGGCACCGTGATGACCGCTTGCGTCACCGTTTCGCCCAGGTATGCCTCCGCGTCCGTCTTCAGTTTTTGCAGGATCATCGCCGAGATCTCCTGCGGCGTGTACTCTTTGCCGTCGATTTTCACCTTGTGGTTGGTGCCCATGTGGCGCTTGATCGAAATCACCGTGCCGTCGGGGTTGGTGACCGCCTGACGCTTCGCGATGTCGCCGACGAGCCGCTCACCCGCTTTCGTGAAGCCGACAATCGAAGGGGTCGTGCGATTACCCTCCGCATTCGGAATGACGACCGTTTCGCCGCCTTCCATCACCGCTACGCAAGAATTGGTGGTACCAAGGTCAATGCCAATGACTTTTGCCATAAATACTGCCTCCCTATCATTCGCTCACTTTTACCATTGCTGGGCGAAGTACTTTTTCCTTAAAATAGTATCCCGACCGCATCACTGCCACGACGTTGCCAGCTTCGTGCCCCTCCACCGACTCCGCCATGACCGCCTCGTGCAGGTTGGGGTCAAACGCCTGACCGATCGGTTCCATCGCGCGTAGCCCCAAGTTCTCCAATACGCCAAGCAGTTGCCTGTGGACCATCTCCACGCCTTTTGCGATGCTGGTCGCGTCGCTGGTAGCACCTGCCGCCTGCAAAGCGAGCGCAAAGTTGTCGAGTACTGGCAAAAGTTCGCCGATCACCTTTGCGTGCGCGAGTTGCAACAGCTCTTCCTTCTCCTGCCTGGCTCTGCGGCGAAAGTTGTCAAAGTCGGCGTGTGTGCGCAGCAACCGCTCCTGCAGCTCCGTGACCTTTGCCTGCAGTTCCTGTTCGCGATCCGCCTGCGACTCCGAGTCGTCCAGCTCTGCCATCGCCTCCATGTCAGCAGCATCGTCGACCGGCGCAGCCGCGTCTACTGACGCTTCAGTCGCACTGTCCTCAAGCTGCTCTTTGCCCGGCTCGTATCCTTCTTCCATGACTTGTTCACGCTCATTTGTCGAATCCAAATTCCAACGCCGTTGCAAGAGACCTATAAAACCTTGACAGTTTTCGCTCTTTTCCCAATTCAGCGCGCCCGCTTTCGCCTGAGCGACTTGCGTTTGTGTGACGCTCCAAGGGCTTAAATTCCCGACCAACGAATCGGTACACATGCACGTTGTCTTTTTACGCTGACACTTCGTGCATTTTGTAGTGAAGAAGATTGATGGCGGCATTCAAATCCCGATCCATCACATTCCCACAATGTTCACAACGGTACACCCGATCCGAAAGTTTGAAGTCCACTTTCTTGTGCCCACATCGGGAACAGAGTTTTGAGGATGGGTAGAAACGATCCGCTATCACTAACTCCACTCCGTACCACTCGCATTTGTACTCAAGTTGTCGTCTGACTTCCGCCAGACGATTGTCTTGAATCGCTTTTGCGAGTTTGTGATTCTTGAGCATCCCGTTCACATTCAAATCTTCAATGACGATGTAAGCTGGTTTGGCTTTCACTAACTCACTCGTCATCTGGTGAATGTGATTGGTATGCTGGTCGCGAATTTTCTTATTGACAGAGCGTATTTCGTGTTCAAGATTTTGTAAGCCACGAGACTTCTTACAACGGTCTTTCACCATCCTTTCGTAATGACGACTCGCCCGTCGTTGTAATCGTTTTTTGCGTTTTCCAAGTTGCTTTACTCGTTTAGACTTGTTGATGTTTTTGTATTTGCGCCCATCCGATACAATGGCCAAGTCTTTGACACCAAGGTCAATTCCGATTGGGTCAGTGATTCCACGGTCGCTTTCACATTCAACATCCACGGCAACGCTAATAGACCAACGTCCGTTTTCACAGGTTATGCGCGGGTTTTGGTACGACACGTCAAGTGGGATTCGGCCTTGCTCCTTGACGCGCACACGCCCGATCTTTTCTAATTGGACGTATGTTGCTGTGACTTTCAGTTTCCAAGGATCATGATAGAAACTCGGTTTTGTCTTGTGCTTAGACTTGAAGACAGGAAATTCCGCATGACCTTTGAAGAAGTTTTTAAGAGCAATGGAGCAATCTTTGATCGCTTGTTTCGTGATGTTATTGCTGTACTGATTGAGCCACGCAAACTCTGGTGTTTTCTTAAGTTGTGTCAATTGCTTTCTCAATTCACGATCAAAAAAGAATTCTCCAGTTTCAGCGTAATGCGCTTTCTCCTCGGCAAGCGCCCAATTGTATGCCCATCTTGCCGTCCCTGCGGCTTGATTGAGAAGGGAGCGTTGCTTATTATTCGGTGCGAGTTCAACTTTGAAGGTCTTCATCATCAGAAGCCAACTCCTTGATCATTTTTCGCGCCTGATTCGCCCGCTTGCCCTGAAGTCTGCACGAAAATACGGTGCAAAGCGACTACATATTCCAGCAATTCGATCCCAAAACGTAAGAGTCGATCTTTGTCAAGCACCACCACCTTGGAAACTTCGTTACGCTCAAATGATCAATTTGCGCAAATTCGTGAATCGTGTCATATTTCATGATTTCATCACCCGATAATATTATAAAATTTTATCGG
>JAJZCL010000066.1 GCA_021846165.1 Bacillota bacterium
TCGAATGATTTTAGAACGAGTTGATAACAACTTTTTCACACTGAGTTTTATGAAAAAACCGATTGTCTTTCCACTGGCACCCGAATATACGATGCCGTTTTCTGTGGCTAGGAATGCGCTCATTGAGACGATATCCAGTACTGGTGCCTATTATTCACACCTGCATCTTGGTTATCTTAATTTTAATGAGTCATTGGTTGCGGTTGCATCTAAATTAGTTGAACATTATATCAAGATTTATTCAGCGGACAAAGTGTTTTCACTTATGTTCATGGTGAATGCTTATGACGATTATCAAGCTATCCATCATTATGGTGAAGTGGAGGAAGCAAAATTTATCACTGGTGAATTGCATCGTCCTTGGATTCGTTACACGCTGGAAGAGGAGCTTAACCTTCTCATAGAGGTTGGATCTGTGATACGGGATGGTTCGGTCATATCATTAACGGACAAAGGGAGAGATTACTACCACAAAATCCGTAGTTTCTTGGATGAAACGGGGTATATTAAGAAACGGGCGGCTCTAATGCGGTTTGCTTTATTTGGACAATTCGAAGAGTATGATCAAGTGATAAATGGATATGTTAATTTTGAAGAGCTTCGCAAATTAGTATTACGTAGGAGCGGCATAGAATTTAGTATGCGTGTATTGGAACTCGGTTGTGGAACAGGTGCTATGACTTTTGATTCAGGGCTAAATCAGTTGGTTGGTTCGAATGGCCAAGTTGTTGCCACCGATCCATCTTTAGGTATGTTAGCAAGAGCCGAAAAGAAAAAAGAGCAATATTCTGCTGACAACGTAAAAATTGTCAATGCGCCTGCGGAAAAATTGCCATTTGATGATAACAGCTTTGATGCGGTCATAGGTTTTGCATTTTTGCATTTTACTGATATTCCTGTTGCTTTAAGAGAGATTCATCGGGTTGCAAAACCAGGGGCTTATTTTACAACGAATTATGGCTTAAAATTTCCACAATCAAGTCAATTTTTTGCTGAGTGGTTTGCACCCGTTCTAGGTTCAAATGCTGAACAGTCTGATATGCTTCCTGATTCTGATTTAATGGGCAAAATCATAGATCGTGAATTGTACGAGGACATTCAAATTTACAATGTTAACGGGGTTACTGATTACCGAAATGTAGAGAGCGTTGTCAAATTTCTTGTTTATGTGGCTAATGTTTTCGAGTCAACGATGAACGATTTACCGTGGCAGGCAAGGCAAGACATGGTTCAATTTTTAATAGAGCGAGGCTATCAAATTCAAAAAAAGTATCCACAAGAGGAATTGAAAATGATACATCCGAGTCAATTCTTAAAAGCAAGAGTGCGGAAGTATCGATAAAGTTGTTTTGTAATAGTGGCAGTTCCTTTGTTCAGATCCCATACTCGTCAACAAACGGCACAGTTCCGGCGTAACACCGGGGCTGTGCCGTTTGTTTTGTCATCATTCAAGCCGATCATTTCGTGAATGGGCGGTATTGTGTCGAAGTTGTAAGTCCCGTGAGTAGGGGCTTTTTTTGTACATCCAAATCCCTTTGTAGGCTGTGCACCACAGCAATTGCAGGAGGTGCAAGCATATGAATGAAACACGGAAAAGCCATTCCGCATACGCTTCAACGAGGGGCGTGGATTGCATGATAGACGTGGTTAAAGTGGGTGAAATTCAAACGCCTAGCGGATCGATCATCGAATACTTTTGTCCAGCAAAAGCCCCTACCTTGAACGAACTTATGGATCATGTTACCCGTATCGCTTCCAATGCTGTTATAGCCAAAATTTCAAAAGATACTTCAGTATTTTCGTCTTCGGTGCTATCATCCATGTCAAAGGGGGTGTGCGAATGAGAGCATCAATCTACATACGTGTTTCAACCGACCACGCAGAGCAAAAGCTGTCGCCTGAACACCAATTGGCGACTTGCCATGAATATGCGGATGAACTAGGTTTCAAGTCAGACGAAACACTTGTCTACAATGATGCAGGGATTTCCGGTACTGAAATGGATACACGACCGGAAGTTCAGCGTTTGCTTGCTGACGCTAGGGCTGGACGATTTGATGCAATCCTTTTTACTGCAATTAGCCGATTTGCACGTGACTTGTCCGACGCTTTAGCTATGCGCAAAAAGTTAGAAAGCGTATATGGCATACGGCTAATCAGTGTCGAAGAAGGATATGACAGTGCGATTGATGGACGAAACAGCGAAATGGTCTTTACAGTACACGCCATGATGGCAGCGCACAAGTCACAAGAAATGTCTAAAGCCATTCGCCGTGGACTAAGACAAAGCGCCAAAACAGGACGTCACATAGGTAATCTTCCACCCTACGGTTACACAAAAACATCGGACAAGCGTTTGGTTTCAGACCCTGAAACTGCTCCGATTATTCATGAAATTTTTGTACTCTACCTGAGTGGCTTTGGTAGTCAGACAATTGCAGAAGAACTAAATAAGCGCCAAGTGCCCACCCATCATCAGCGCGAAAATAAAGACGGAAGCATGTGGCAAGCAAGCACTATTGTTGCTATATTACGCAATCGAGCGTATGTCGGTGATATTGTCGCGAGTATATGGAGAACTGACGTGGATATCGAACAGTCGCGGATGGCTGATCGAAAAGTCAAACGGCAACAACAACGAGATTCAGACGATTGGGTTATTGTTGAAAAAGCTCACGAAGGCATAGTTGATGAAGAAACTTTTTTGGCAGTACAACGCATGATGGATCAAAAAAGCACCAACAAAGGTGTCAAACGCAATACGAACGCTTTATCTGGCATGATGAAATGTGCTGAATGTGGTGGTTCAATGGTGGTGCGTGCTTCGGGCAAACGTCACGGAGAAACCACGTATAAATATGTCGAATGCTTGGCGGTACGCAGGATTGGTAAGAACGCGTGTACAAATCACGCGAAGCACAATTACTACGAAATACTTGATGCTGTCGTCGCCCCGCTTCGGGCATACGCCGCATCGCCTGAATCCATGCGCGAACTGACGGAACGCATTACTGGCTTCACAACGGGTGGCAAAGTCAAAAGCAAAATTAGTCAGGTCGAAAAAATGCTAAACGCAAACAAAAAACAGCAACTTAAACTAATAAAACTTGCCACTGATGAAATGTTTTCGATGGACGTTATATTTACAAAGCAAACAGATTTAAAGCGGGAAGCTGACACGTTGGAAGCGGAATTGGTTAGATTACATGCGTTGGAAAATCAACAGTCTGAACTATTAGAAAGAACGAGTGAAATTGGCGAAATCCTAAACATCTTTGACCACATGGAAGAGTACGATACTTTGACTGTTCGCATGGCGTTTTCATCATTGATTGATCGTATTGATTTTACAGAAGATAAACGTGTGCAAGTTGTGTACAAATGGGACGCAGAATCATTTGCCTTACTGAACACATCTCTAATGTGATGAAAAAGCTGAACGTAAAAGGGCGGTCGCAAGCCGTTGTGGAGCTTGTGCGGTTGGGCGAATTGCAAATTTAATCCATAAGAAACAAACCCCTGTCGCGAAACAGGGAGTTTTTTTATGGAAATTAATGAAAAATGATGGTTTTATTGTCGTGCCGCAGGATCCGGTCTTCGAGGTGCCACTGCACGGCGCGCGTTAAGACCTGGCGTTCGATGTCGCGACCGACTTTTTTCATCGCGTCGACGGTGTATCCGTGATGAATGCGTTGCACATCCTGCTCGATGATCGGGCCTGCATCAAGTTCGCCTGTCACGTAGTGCGCGGTTGCGCCGATGATTTTGACGCCCCGTGCAAACGCGCGTTCGTAGGGTTTGGCGCCGACAAATGCGGGTAGGAATGAGTGATGGATATTGATGATTGGGCGATCATAAGAAGCGATAAATTCTGGGCTTAGGATCTGCATGTAGCGGGCAAGTACCATCACATCGCTCGTGCCTTTGATCAGATCCAGTTGCAAGGCTTCTGTGGCGGTGCGGGCGTCCTTGCTGATGGGGGTGTGGTGATAGGGAACCGCAAAGTGACGGGCAAGTTCCGCATGATCGGGGTGGTTGCTGACAACCAGCGCAATCTCCCCGTCGAGCGCTCCGGATCGGTGCTGCCACAGCAGTTCTTGCAGACAGTGATCCTCTTTGGACGCAAAGATCGCAATGCGCTTTTTTTTGCGCGCGGTGGTGTAGTGAAAATTCATTGCCCACTCGGCGGCAATTTCCCGAAACGCTGCATTGACTTTCACTTCGTCAGAACTGCTCTCGGGCAGGTAAAAGGCAATGCGCATAAAAAAGCTGCCCTTAAAAGGGTCAGTGCTGTGCTGCGCGGATTCAGTGATGTTGGCGCCAAGGCCAAACAAAATTGAGGACACCCTAGCGACAATCCCCGGACGGTCTTTGCAGGAAATCAGTATGCGTCCTTGAACCAGCGTTTCCGACAAGTTGCTCACTCCCTTGGTGCTTCTCGCGGCATTATACACGAAGGGAACCCGTTTTTGCCAGTCTCGGCATTGACTCAAATTCGTGAAAGTGCTTAAATGTCCGTATAAGATTGGCGGAGGAATCGACTTGCCACAAAGTGAGGAAGCGAATACCGTATACGAAATTGAATCGCTTTTGCGCGTCGTGGCCACGACGGTGAGGAAGAACGGTCGCGCGATTCTCGTGGATTTCGACATCACGCCACCGCTATTTGATGCACTGCTATGGATCTCAAAGCGCGATCCCGAGATGACGATTGGGGAACTTAGTGCCAATCTTGGACTTGCTTATAGCACCACGACCGATCTTGTTGATCGTCTGGAGAAGCGTGGACTTGCGGAGCGGTTGCGCGACACGGAAGACAAGCGGGTGGTGCGTTTGCGGCTTTTGCGAGAGGGGCGGGACGTGATTGAACACGTGCTTGACGCCAGGCGGCAGTACCTCGGTGAAGTGTTGGAGCGTGTCGACCACAGTAATCGTCTGATGTTGTTGGAGGCGCTTCGCCTTTTGCAAAAACAACTGGATCAGGTCTGAGCGGAGTACGAACCGATCTGTTAATCACGAAAAGTTTGCGTACGGAAAAAGCGGGGCGCTTTTTTTTTTGTTTGATACATAGGCTATAGGAATGGCGCGCAACAGGGGGGGACACAGATGAGGAATGCGCCAATCGGGGTGATGGATTCGGGCGTTGGCGGTTTGACGGTCGTCAAGGAGATATGGCGACAGTTGCCGCGCGAGGCGATTGTTTTTTATGGAGATTCGCTGCGCTGTCCGTACGGCAACCGCGAACCTGAGGAGATTCGAGCGCTCAGTTTTCGCATTCTTGATTTTCTCGTCGAACAAGGCGTCAAGATGCTGGTCATCGCCTGCAACACAGCCACAGCCGTGGCGCTGGAGGAGGCGCGCAGGCGCTACGCCGTCCCCGTGGTGGGCGTGATTGCGCCTGGTGCGCGTGCGGCGATTGCGGCGACAGGCAACCGCAACATCGGCATCATCGGAACACAAGCGACGATCCGGTCGAACAGTTACGTAAAAACCCTCACGCAGACGCAACCTGAACTGAACTTGATCAGTCGCGCATGTCCGGGATTTGTTGATCTGGTGGAAAGCGGTCCGCTGGATGTGACGACGACGTTGTCTGTGGTCGCGGAATCCTTACAAGCGTTTCAAGGCTCAGGGATTGACACCATGATACTCGGTTGCACGCATTACCCGCTGCTTGCTCCCTACCTACAAGAAGTGCTGGGTTCGCAGGTAAAGCTGATCAGTTCGGCGGAAGAAACGGCGCGGGACGTCAGTCTTTGGTTGACGGAAGAGCGGTTGAATCGATTGGGATTCGACGATCCTGTCCACACTTTTTATACCAGCGGAGATACTAGGAAATTTGTGGAGATTGGGCAGGCGTGGTTGCAAAGGTCGATCGATGTTCGCCGCTATGATGTGTGGGAGGGCGCCGAAGGTGTGGCAGTCACAAAAGAAAGGAGTTGAACGGTGTGCGAATTGACGGAAGAGGTGCGGTGGATTTGCGTCCGATCAAGATCGAACGCAATATTTTAAAACACGCGGACGGTTCTGTTTTCATCAAAGCGGGGGATACGCACGTGATTTGCGCCGTCAGTGTGGAAGACAAGGTGCCTCCGTTTTTGCGTGGGAGCGGGCAAGGCTGGCTGACCGCCGAGTATTCGATGCTGCCGCGGGCGACGGAGCAGCGGACGCAGCGGGAAGCTACGCGCGGCAAGGTGTCGGGCCGAACGATGGAGATCCAGCGCCTGATTGGGCGTGCGCTGCGTGCGGTGATCGATCTGAGGGGGTTTGGCGAGCGGACGTTGTGGGTGGACTGCGACGTGATTCAGGCGGACGGCGGTACCAGAACCGCATCGATTACGGGTTCGTTTGTGGCGGTGGTTGACGCGTTTTCCAAGTTAAAGGGGAAAGGGACGGTGTCCGCGCTGCCTGTCAAGGACTACCTTGCCGCGATCAGTGTGGGAATCGTCAAGCAAGAGCTTTTGCTTGACCTCAAGTACGAAGAAGACTCTTCGGCGGATGTTGACATGAACGTGGTGATGACTGGCAAGGGTGAGTTTGTCGAGGTGCAGGGGACGGGCGAAAACGGCACGTTTTCCCGCGATGCGATGGGGAAGATGATGGATCTCGCCGAATTTGGCATTCGCAAGGTGTTTCAGTTGCAAAAAGAAGCGTTGCAAGGGCTCGGCGATGAAATTCGCACGCTGTAGAGCAAACGCAGCAAAGGAAGAGGTCGCGTATGTGGATTCAAGAATTGGTCATCGCCAGCCGTAATGACGGGAAAATAAAGGAATTCGAGGCGGCTTTGCAAGGCGTTGTGGGCGTGATTCGGGGGGTGCCCTCAGCGTTCGTCATGCCGGAGGAAACGGGAGCAACATTTTTCGGCAACGCCGTATTGAAGGCGCGAACAGTTTGCGATGCGCTGGGCGTGCCCGCTCTCGCTGATGACTCAGGGCTTGTCGTCGAGGCGTTGGACGGCGAACCGGGGGTGCGCTCCGCCCGCTTTGGCGGGGTGGGACTTGACGATCGTGGACGCACGGCGCTGCTTTTGGAGCGCATGGAAGGTATTCCGATGGAACGGCGCCTCGCAAAGTTTGTGGCTGCGCTTGCGGTAGCAAAGCCGGACGGTACGATGCATGTAGCAGTGGGCGAGTGCGCGGGAACAATCCTCTTTGAGCCAAGGGGGGAGGGAGGGTTCGGGTACGACCCGATTTTTTATTATCCGCCGCTTGATCGTACCTTCGCCGAACTTACTTCGGAAGAGAAAAATTCCGTCAGTCACCGGGCGCAGGCGCTACGGAATTTGCTTTTTCAAATGCGAGGATTTTATACGCATTGAAGGGTTAAAATGGAATGTTTGCTTTACAGTTCTGCGATTGATCATTATAATCTTGTGTAGTCGATGTTTTCGTCTCAGTAGCTCAGTCGGATAGAGCAACGGCCTTCTAAGCCGTGGGTCGGGGGTTCGAATCCCTCCTGGGACATACCGCAACAATGCAGCAATGAAATAGAGGACACACAGCAAAACTGAACTTATGCTAACTATTTTCTTTCACGTGTTTAGAAAAGCTAATCATATTAAGATCACTTCCGTGTTCTTTACGCAGTTGCTTGAAAAAATCACAGGAACCGCAATTTTTCTCTTTTTCTTTATGGGTACCTTGAATAGTTCCTCCACAAAACGTTCCTGTGATATAGGTGCATGCTCTGCCACCGTTCACTCCATCTAAATAACCAGTTGCGCTTCCTAGTGTACTGGCAGGGCATACCCCCAAAGATGCCGTGTTATGACCGCCTTCTTGTCTTCCACAATTCTTAAATTCCCAACAATTTTGCTTTGCCAAGACAATATCATCTCCTTTTCATTCAGTTTAGCTATTTTGATCATAATAATTAAAAATTTTAGATTCAATATACTGTTAAAAAAATATTTTTATAATTTTTACTAAATTGAATTGAATCTAATGATTCATTAATATGAACGGCAATTAGCAACAAGTTTCATCATTGAGCATCCCCAAGGTTTCATACAGATCGATGGGTGCATTATGATATACTTGAGCCACAAATGTCCATTGGCATCGCGTCGACCGTCAGTGCAGCATCCATTTATCCATTAAGGGAGTTTTTTGCGTGAAAGAGGGGAAGGAACACTCGACTCATCGTGTGGATCGGGATGCGCACGCGAATGAAGAGTGGCTGTCTGCCAATTTCTTTGAACGGGACAGGGAATTCATCGAAGCCATGATGCGGTTTGAAAACCTGCACAAGCAGGACGCACATGATCAGAACTCGACGTCGACAAGTCACAGACATAGTGCGAATGTTCCGACCTTCGACCATATGGCGGATGAATTTGATGAAGAATTTGATGAACGCAGCAAACGCTTTCGTCATATTTATGTGGCGATCTCGGTCGGAGTGGTGGCGGCCATCGCCGCTGTGGCGTTTGGCATGTACTACTTCGCTCACACTCCGTCTGACGACACTCGAACACTTGCCAAACCCGCCCCTTCTCATCATCAATAGATCACCTTAAGCAAAAAATGGAGGGATTCCAAAATCTCTTGCAATTTCGAGGGTTAGCATATACAATGAGGTCTGGTTTATGCGTGTTTTTGCGTCATATGGCAGTTGCATAGGCTTTTTTGGGGGCGATTCGATGCGAACGCCACTACTTGATCTTGGAGGACGCTTGTGTATGGCAATGAAATGGGAAAAGGTAGAACCCAATACTGGGGTTATCGAAGTGGAAGTGGCTGCGGAACGGTTTTCTGCCGCCTTGGATCAAGCATTTAAGAAAGTGGTGCGAACGATCACCATCCCGGGATTTCGCAAGGGCAAGGCGCCGAGGAAGGTTTTCGAGTCGCGCTATGGGGTGCAGTCGCTGTATCAGGATGCGCTTGATATTGTTGTGCCGGGCGCGTATTCCGATGCCGTGATGGAAGCGCAGATTGAGCCTGTGGATCGGCCGAAAATTGACGTACTACAGATTGAGGCAGGCAAGCCACTGCTTTTTAAGGCCACGGTCACGCTCAAACCAGAAGTGGAACTGGGCGATTACATAAACGTTTCTTATGAAGACAAGACGTTTGCGATCACCGATGACATGCTCAACGCGGAACTGCAAAGGCTGCGCAGCGGACACTCCGAGTTGCATGTGCTGGAAGATGGAGAAGCCGAGAGTGGCGACCTGGTCGTGATGGATTTTGTCGGGTCTGTCAACGGGGAAGAGTTTGAAGGCGGCGAGGCTGAGAATTACCAATTGGAGATCGGATCGAACACCTTTGTCCCTGGGTTTGAAGATCAATTGATGGGAATCAAGGCGGGGGAGGATCGGGAAATTACGATCACCTTCCCAGAGGAGTACCACGTCAAGTCGCTGGCGGGTCAGGAAGCGGTGTTCAAGATCCACATTCATGACATTAAACGCAAGGTGCTACCTGAATTGGACGACGAGTTCGTCAAGGACATCAGCGAATTTGAAACACTCGACGAATTGAAGGCGGATCTGCGCGTTCAGATGGAAAAGGAAGCGGAACGCCAGCGGGAACAGTACATTGAGGATCAGTTGGTCGCCAAAGTGGTCGAGAACGCGACGGTGAACATTCCGTCTGTGATGATCGAAGAGGAAATTACGATGCAATTGAACGAGTTCGGATCGCGCCTTGAGCAGCAAGGGATTCCGCTGGACGCATATCGGGAATTTACTGGTACGACGGAAGAGGAACTGCGCGACCAGTTTCGCGCGGAAGCGGAGCGACGCGTGAAGTCAGCGCTGGTGTTGGATGCGGTCGCAAAAAATGAAGGCATCGTCGTGACGCTGGAAGAGGTTGAACAAGAATTGCGCAACATGGCTTTGACTGCGGGCTTGGACATCGACCGTGTGCGGCAGATCGTGGGTCAAAACGATCCTAATTTGATGGGGATTAAAAGACATATCCTAACGCACAAGACGGTTCATTTTTTGGTAGAGCATAGCACAGGGGTGTAAGTTCGTGTACACACCTTGGCAGGGAGGGATTCGGAATGAATTTGGTTCCAATGGTGATTGAACAAACAAGTCGTGGAGAACGGGCGTACGATATTTATTCGCGTCTTTTGAAGGATCGGATCATTTTTATTGGAACTCCCATTGACGATTATGTGGCCAACTCTGTGGTGGCGCAAATGTTGTTTCTGGCTTCCGAAGACGCTGAAAAAGACATCAGCCTGTACATTAACAGCCCGGGCGGCTCTGTCACGGCGGGTATGGCGATTTTCGACACGATGCAGTATATTAAACCCCAGGTGTCCACGATTTGTGTGGGACTGGCAGCGAGCATGGGATCGCTCCTGCTCACGGCGGGCGCCAAGGGCAAGCGTTTCGCATTGCCCAACAGCGAGATTATGATTCACCAACCGCTTGGCGGTGTCAGGGGACAAGCAAGCGACATCAAGATCCATGCGGAATGGATTCTCAAAACCAGGCACAAACTGAATAACATTTACGCCGAACGCACAGGACAACCGCTGGATCGCATCGAGAGAGACACGGATCGCGATAACTGGATGTCGGCTGAGGAAGCGAAGGCTTATGGCCTCATTGATGAGGTGATTTTGCGTCCGGACTTACAATAAGGAGGGATACCCGTGTTTAAGTTTAACGACGACAAGGGGCAACTCAAGTGTTCGTTCTGCGGAAAAACCCAAGATCAGGTCCGCAAACTGGTGGCGGGACCCGGCGTTTACATTTGTGACGAGTGCATCGAGCTTTGCAATGAGATCGTGGAAGAGGAGCTTGGCGAAGAAGAAGAGTTTGAACTGAAGGATGTTCCGAAACCGACGGAGATCAAGAACATCCTCGATTCGTACGTGATTGGTCAGGAACGCGCGAAAAAGTCGCTGGCGGTGGCGGTATACAACCACTACAAGCGAATCAATTCGAGTACCAAGAACGACGAGGTGGAGTTGCAAAAGAGTAATATTTTGAGATCG
>JAJZCL010000067.1:0-3780 GCA_021846165.1 Bacillota bacterium
TAGCCTGTTGCTGCGCCTGTTGCAAATCCATCTTTATCACTCCCGCTTTGTAATCATTACTTGTCAAACAACGGCCCCACAGACTTTACGATCTTGCGTTTTGACGGGACGTTTCCTGCCTGACCCGTTGCGGTTTTGCTTTCTATTGCGTCCTGTTTTTTTGCGTGATTTTCATTATTGGCAAGTTCGGATGACAAAAAATCCCCAACAACGTTCATTTTACGCACCGGCGTTGATTTTTTTTCGACACTTTCCGATTCCGCATTCGGCAATAAGGCATACTCTGAGCGAGGCTGCGTGGTCGGTGGCGTGGACGGTGGTGGGGCAGGTTGTGTTGCAGGTTGTGTTGGTGGTTGTGTTGGTGGTTGTGTTGGTGGTTGTGTTGTTGGTTGTGTTGGTGGTGGCGATGATGGTTGTGTTGTTGGTGGCGATGATGTCGACGAGGCGCTAGCAGGACTTTCTTCAGCAGGTTTCCAAATCATCTCGTTGATCGATGTAAAATTATCCATTTTATGCACATAAGATCGAATCGCGATGGTTCGCACAAAATCCGGCGTATGCACCGACAGGTTCCCATAAATCAGGGTGTCGTCAATCATCTCGTCGATGTGGAGAACCACTTCCGTCAAACCCGGTTCCAGTGTGACTGGCGTCACGGACACTCCCGATACATGCGATTGAATCTGACATTTGACGGGCGCCCTTAAGATCAGTTTTGCTGCATAATCAGTTCGGGGAGGAATATCTGGTAATTCTAGAGAGTACGGCAATCCCCACGACCCATCACTCAAACCATTGCCCTTGACGTTGCCTCGAACCACCACATCTGAAGTCGTCAGCGCCCCTTCCGGTGTAATGGAAATGGCCAAACCTTCCTCGTCGTCATTAGGCTTGGACGTGACCTCCACCCGAATGTTCTTTAAGACCACATCGCGGGAAGCCACCGTCAAAACAGGCCCTGTTAGCGACCAAATGGTCGCTTGATGACCCTCAATCACAAGCGGTTTATCGATACGCACGGGACCCTCATACTCTTTTTTAAGCAGCGTGATCACAGCGCCGGGCGCTGCGGCGTCAATTTGCGTTTGCAAATTACTGTCGGCTGGCGCCTTGATCAACACATCCTCCTGAACCGTCCCAGCGGCGCTTGAAGTGATCGTGTCCATCGCCGTGACGTCCGCTTTGATGAATCGCCCCATCAAACCCTTGATGATAGGGTTTGCCATCGTCATTTCATCCCCTTGCGCTAAATTCCCACATACTGAGCGGGTTGCAACATTTCAACGGCCACTCTCCGGCCATGAAGATCGTTGGCAAAGGTAAACCCTTGTCCATCCTTCAGTTCGATCGCGCTTCCCGGCGGAACCCGCGAGCCGCTATCCGTAATCATGGACGATAACCCCTGGTTGACCAAAATCCACTTGCCCTCATAGAGCGAACAATACGCAATGGCCGTTCGATCGGCCTCTTCCCCTGGCAGCACGTGATCATACACGTGCCACTTATACAGGTAAATGCCGTGATAGACCACCACCTTACCGTCGTTCATCCATATCCCCGGGCGAGTTTCTTTGCGCAAGCGAAGAATGGGGAAAGAATTTGCAATCGGCGTGCCGCAAAACGGACAGACCCCATGAATTCCGTCGTGAAAAACGAACCACTTTTGCTCGCACGACGGATTCGCACACGGGATCAGCAGATCCCATGTTTTATTCAAGGCACCCTCCCACTCCGCAGAATGCGCCCTTTTAAACGGTTCATGCAGTCCATCCACAAACGTCTGCTTGATCAGCGGGGCGAGATGCGGCCCTAGCACCGTATACGGAACCGTCAAATCTTTTGGGCGATTCGAGGGATCGTTGGAATCCTCAATAAAAAGCGCCTTGGCGCCCATCACAAGAATCTCGTCTTCCTCTCCCGACGTCACAGAATGGCGCTTCGGGCCATCCAGTGGGTGGCGTTTTAACAAGCTTTCATAAATCAACACGGCCATCGCGTGCAAATCAGTCCGAATGGAGGGATGGTTGCGATTGGGATCGGAAAGCGGCAGGTGCTGCGTACTGACGACCTCTGGCGCGATGTAGCCCGGCGTTCCCAATACGTCGGGCGGAAACACCTGGGGAACAACCAGCGAGTCAATATCAATAATGATGCACCTGCCGCTCGTGGGGTCAATCAGCACATTGTTACTTGACAAATCCGAGTGCGCAAGCCCCGCCTGATGAAGCCTGCGAATCGCCCTAGACATTTGCAGGCATATACTCAGGTATTGAATAAAGCTCCCCTTCTCACTCTCCGGCAGGTACTTGCGCGTGTTCGAACCGAAGAACCACAAGCCCTTTTTCTCGCCACCTTCCCAGGGGCCGTCCGAAAAGAAAAAATTCTGCGGGTAGGTGGGCGCCACAATGCCAAAGTGCGGTTTGACGACGATCCCAGTCGGCCAGCAAAATAACTGGCGAAAATACACAGCGGCCGTAGCGCTAGTCCCTTTTGCGCCTCCCTTTTCCTCCGGTATGGTAGGATTGTACTTTCCAATGATGGCCTGCAACCTTGCCAAGCGATTAGGATCACGACCCGCCGATTGATCAATAAAAAATTGCACGACCTGCGAACGGTCAGGGGTAAAATACGTGCGTTTCATCGTACCGGTGGGAGGATCGTCCGACTCGACATACTGTATGGTCGAACCATCCATGAGTTCCGCTGTACACAACGCCATCAGTTACCCTCCCCCGGTATGAGAGCAACCAGCGTCCGATCGTCAAACGAGCCGCGCACATAATACGAATCCAGCCAGTTCAGCAACTTGACATCCGCAGCGCTCGCCGCATTCGTTTCGCCCGCTTCCTCTGTCGCATCCTGTTCACCAGGCAGTACCCCGTTGCTTTTCAGGTCTTCATACAACCGCAGCAGTTCGGGGTCGGGCGGAAAGTAGTCATCGGCCACGCCGTCCGTCATCACCATCAGCAGTTGCAACGGCCCAAAAAACGGGTAGGTGCGATTAGGAAGATAAACCTCATTCACGAATTTTTTCGACGTCAAAAAATCGGTTTCACCAGAAAATTCACCGCTGTCAGGAACCCCAAGCAGTCTTACCTGGCCTGTCCGATCTATCGCGCACGTCATGCCGTCGCCGATCTGACAAGCCATCACCAGACTATACGAGTTGTCCTTGTATGGGATTACGGTATGAACCACCAGCAGGAGCGTGGCGGACAAATCATTCACTTGCAGGTCGCGCCCCAAGATGTTCCTGTACTCTTCGACACGCTCTCCTTCACTTCGCTCAAGCACCGCTTGCTCGACCGCCTCATAAGCAATTCGAATCGCTTCATGAAGTTTTCTTTCCACATATCCGAGGTCGGATTCCGTAAAAATATTCGTTCCCGAGTCAAGCTGAAACGTTTCTGCCGTCCATTCGTCACGGTGTTGCAGTTCATGAACGCCAAGCTGCTCCGCGAGGTAACGAATCGCCGCTTGACAAGAAACCTGTGCGCCGACGCGGGAAAATTTTTTCGCACCTGCGCCGTCTGCGACCGCGATGATCGACCACTGGCCTGCTTGTGCCACCTCAAACCAATCGTCGCAATTGGTTCCTTCATGCTTGTGTTTTTTGCCGCGCACCCTGGCACCGATCAGGACACCGCCATCATGGGTTTGAAGAAGGCGATTGAACGACTCCGTGTGCTGATCCGGATCGTCCGGCAGAGGGAGGTGATGCCACGCAGGGGCAACGGGCTCCCGCGTCAACCTCATCGATAGGAAATTCTCAACTTCATT
>JAJZCL010000067.1:3790-10699 GCA_021846165.1 Bacillota bacterium
TACATTTTTCTTTCTTATCGTCATTCTGATAAAGCCAACTCTTAAACTGGTGAAGTTGCTTTTGAGAAAGCAAAAATTCCGGTTCTGAATCCGAGGAAAATTCTGTCACCGCAAGGCGAAGCGAATAGTTTTCGATTTTATCGGGGCGATTCTCCCCCTCAAAAAGTTTAGTACACGAATACTGCACAGCTTCTTTCAACAAAGCCACTGCTTCGCCGGCATCAGCGATTTCTGGCGCATTTTCCTTATGGTCGAATTCAATAAAAAACCTTCGTCGAACGATTTCCAACAACTCACTCACATTCATGATCATTCAATTCCCCTTATATGGAACGACATATGAGAGCATGAAGATCGACAACCCACTCCCCTTAAGGAACAATCTGGATTTGCGGTGGTGCCGGTGGCAGGGAAATCGGTTGATCGGCCACAACCTGAGCCAAACTTTGTGATGTCGACTTGATCGAACTAGACACCCACCTGAAGAACGCCCGCAACGCATCAGGCTGCAAGGAATTCAATTGCACCACAATTTCCGAGATTTGCTTTAATACAGTCGTGTCTGCATCCGGACCTGCCGCGCATGCGATGATATTGCCTGGCCGCGACTTCTTCAGTCGCTCGGCGGCCGGTTCCCAATTGTCCGTCGGAAGTCCGTCCGTCATCAGGAAGATCAATGGTTTCCAGTCTCCTTTTTGCGTTTGCGTACTCTTCTGTACCTCCCGATCAACGGCTTTTTCCAGCACCCCAAGCGCCTCCCCTAGTGACGTCGTGCCACCAGCGTCGATTTGCGGTTCCTGAAAGGCCATTAATTCTGTCAAAGGCACCACTTGCCGCGCGGAACTATCAAATGTGATCACGGACAGATAGGCAGTCTCAACCGCTTGCGGGTCTTGCCTTAAATCGCTGATCAGGGCCTTCATCCCAGAGCGAACCGCCTCAATCGGCTCACCTGACATAGAACCGGAACAATCCAGCAACAGATAAACAGGTAAACGGCGCATTGACATACTTTATTCCCTCCACAGATTGTGATTTGCAATTAATGTTAATGAGTGATATCCTGTCGAATTCGTCGACCAGCCACTTCCAACTCAAACGCATGGATGGAAGGCTCCAGTTCAAATGAAATTTTCGCAGGCAACCCGTCTGAATACCTCTTAATCAGCGAACCCTGCTCATCGTAAATGCTCGCAACTGGCGCGACGATCAAGTTGGCATCCACCACCTCGGCAAAAATTTCGATTAAAGATCGCATCTCATCAGCAATTTTTGAATCCCAAACATCGACGGACGTCCCAGTATCAAGGTTGTCCAAAGCAAGAAACTGATCTTTGTCAATGCGATCCCCTACGCCAATCAACACTAGCTTCACAAAGTTGCGTTGCCCCGCTTCAATTTGTTGAGCTAACCGCTTGGTGTAGCGAATGACCTCCTCCAAATCGTCAATTTTTCCATCTGTGATGAACACAAACATTCCCCGCTTGGCATCTTGAAACCGTGTCACAAAGTAATCGACGGCTGGCGTCAAGACGGTTTTTTGACCAAAGCTGGTTTTGGTGGGGCCGATGATGTCCATGGTTTGAATCTCTGCCGCGGTAAAGTCGCCCACTTCCTCAACGCTGTCGCCTTGACCACAAGCCCAGTAGATCACGGTGGTACCGCCATCGGCATCCAAGCTGTCCGCCAAATACCCGATAAACTGCCGAGCCAGGGGCTGCACGATATTGTCAGTCAGGCGCAAATACCCGCAATGGATCGCATCCTCGTACGCCTCCTTCATAAATGACAGGACTTCGCGACCGTCCTCTTTCTGTTCGGTTACCCACCCCTTCTTCTTGTAAGATTCGGCGATTTTCGGCGGAACGGTGCCGATCAACATGCGGCCAAACCAGTCTTTCATGGAAGCCGACGCATCGAGTGCCACTCCCGTCTGCCACCCCTCGGCCATGCGACCCTGTGGCTCCATCGCCATCGTCACTTCGACCGTATTCACTCCGTCGCCTGGATAAATGTTAATTTTTCCAAATACCTTGACCGTCTGCTGCGACGGTAACGTGTACATCTCAATTTGCTGAGGCTCCTGTATTGGCGCAGGATTTGCAACAGGCTTTTGCGAACGCTTAAACCATCCCAATTCAACACCCCCTATTCATGACTCACTTAGGCCAATGCCTCGGATACATCCTGCCGAATCACATTCGAACCGACGTGAATCACAAATTCCTTCTCCCCTTTCGGCAAAACGAACCGAAACTTCCCGGGTACTCCATCATTAAACGATGCCACCAATGACCCACTCGTCGTTTCCACATAGCCGGTCGGAGCCACGATCGTGTCTTCGGTCATCAGCTCCCCATACAAAACCGCCAGGATGTCATCCTCATCCCTCATTGAAGAGACCATTCCGTGACTCCAGATATCGACATCGATGCCGGTTCCCTCAAACATATCGTCGAACCGTTCCAACTGCCCTTCGTCAACCTCTTCGCCAATCCCGATCAAAACGAGTTTGATAGGCTTGCGCTGGCCGCTTTCCATCTCGCGACCAATTTGGAGGCAGTACTGAATGCACGCCTGTTCATCGTCGATAATGCCATCCGTGACGATGACCCCCATCGTCCAATCCGCATCAGTGGAAACCGTTTCGGCGGCGTACTTCACCACCTCCAGCAGTTTCGTACCGCCGCCCCAAGTCTCGCGCTTGGGGCCGCCGACCACGGTTGACCCCCACTCATTGCGATCAAATTCTCCAATGGATTCAATTTTTTGACCATCTGGTCCAACTGCCCAATATAAAGCCTGCACACTTCCACTCGTCGTGACCATACCGAGGATCTGAGCGAGCTTGCGCGCCACCATCTCCACATAGTTGGGTTCTCCTCCGAACAGTCCCCCGAACCCGTACATCTTCTTGAGTGACCTTGATCCGTCCAACGCAACAAACGCCTTCGACTTGCCTTCCCCAACCACAAGATCAGGATCCGGCATAAAACACGCCACAATTTCTGACGAGCCGCTAGCGAGTGGCATCACATTCACATCCGCCAAAGGACGGTTCGGCCTTGATATTTTCGGCATCAAAACACACTTCTTTCTATTGTTTTTTGCAGCCTTCCGGATTAAAAATCTATGATCTTGCCTTCGATTCGCGAATATTGATCCAAATGCCAAACAGCATCACAACGAGAAATCCTACCACGCCCGTTAAGTATGTTGGATATTTCGCAATCCACTCCATTAACTTTTGCAAATTACTGATATCCGAAAATATCATTTTGAACCCGACATACCCTAATAGGCATGCGAAAAAAAAGTTGATCTTTGGATACTTTTCAATTAATGCGACAACGCCCTTTGTTGCCAAAAAAAGTAACGGAATCGTAATAATGACGCCGATGGAAACCAAAATGAAGTTCCCGTTTGCTGCGCCGGTCAGTGCAAGGACATTGTCCATGGACATCGTTAAATCCGTCCAACCCAACAAAATTCCCGCCAACAAAAGTCCCTTTGGGCCTGTGACTCCCGATTCCGATTCATCGGCATCCGCAAACATCTTGATTGCCATAAACACCACCCATACGCCGCCAATGAACTTCAGGAACGGCAGTCGATAAAGATAGCCGACGAAAACCGCCAACACAATACGCAACACGATGGCGACAACCACGCCAATGAATAACACCTGGTTCCGCATTGATTTAGGAAAACTGCGCACAATGGCTGCATTGACACCCGCATTGTCCACAGACAACGCCAAATCAATCACGATCACCATGAAAAACAGAAGAATCCACGACGACAAGCACCCTCACTCCCTTCCGCCTGAATTTACCGGAGAGTTGCATGAAACAGCAGAAATTTCTAACTGTCTTCATTCTACATGATTCCCTTCTATTCGCCAAGAATTTTGCATTCGTAAGTTGCGATATTGATGGCTGACGTGTGCTATGATGGCTTAGAAAATATTTCTGTTGTCGAAGGAAAGTGGACACATGATGCGCTGGTCAACCATCCGTTCTATGCACTTGATTACCAAGCGATTATTGGTGATTCGCGGACTGCGCAGTATTGGTCAAGGGGCAATGGTCGTTGACCTCACGCTGTACCTGAAGGATCTGCATTGGTCAGGGGTCGGCATCGGCGGCGTCACCACCGCCGCCGGGTTGGTGGGAGCCGCGTTGATTCTATTGGTTGGGGTGCTGAGTGACCGCTTAGGCAGGCGGGTGTTTCTGCTCATCTATGAAACCTTAACGCTCATTTCGGCGATCCTGGCCAGTTTTACCACGTACGCATTGATTCTAATTTTAGGCATCGTGATTGCGGGATTTGGTCGGGGACAAAGCGGTGCGGCAGGCCCTTTTGGCCCGGCGGAGCAGGCGTGGCTGGCCAGGCACGTCAAGCAAGCCAATCGCGGCCTCGTCTTCAGCCTGAATAATGCGGCAGGCTTCATTGGCATGGCCATCGGTGCGGTGATCGGCGGTTTGCCGGGATTGTACCATCATGTTGCCCCGATTGTCGCTTACCGTCCTGTGTTCCTCATGGTGGGGTTTCTCTCGCTTGTGTGCATCTCAATCTTGCTCATGACCAAAGAAGAACCGATCCAGAGGCCAGCGCCTGGCACTTCTGAACAGCACGATTCGCAAGCGACATCGCCAGTCGCCTTGAATGAAGAAGAACAGCAAGTTCGGAAGCGGGAAAACCGCTCGATCTTAAAACTTGCGCTCGTCAATACGCTAAACGGGCTTGCGGTGGGCTTAACAGGCCCTATGATGGCGTACTGGTTCAGCCTGCGCTATGGCGTCAGCACATCCGCAATTGGCGCCACGCTGTCGATCAGCTTTTTGATGACTGGGATTTTTTCAATCGTCATGGGGTACCTTGCGCAGCGAATGGGGATGGTTCGCTCCGTCACGTGGATGCGAGTGATCGGCTCTATTTTCATGATCATACTGCCCTTCATGCCTAACTTTGCCCTAGCATCGATTCTATTCGTCCTTCGCGGCGCCATTAATCGAGGTACGCAAGGCAACAGAACGGCGCTCAGCGCCAGCTTAACCCGCGACCATCGCCGCGGGTTCGCGTCCAGCATCAACGCCTTGTCCATGCGGCTCCCTTCATCCATCGGGCCGACGATTTCCGGATTCCTGTTCGACGCTGGCGACCTGTCGTTGCCGCTTTTGCTGACAGCGGGGTTGCAACTGATCAACGCCGCCATTTACCAGTGGGTGTTTGGCTCCTACGACAAACGCGACAATCCCCCGTCACAACCCGCACCGTAATCATCAGATAGTGAGTCCGCGAATCTGTTCATTCACTTGATCAGAACACAGGCCACCGTGGCAGCAAATCGCATTGGCAATATCAAACGCTGTGAGTTTTTTGAGCGACGCGCGCGCAAGAGCCAGATCTGGAGTGAACGCCGGATTGGGGCCGAGTAGCTTCCCGTCTTCGCTGACAGTGGCATCGCCGGTAACCAAGGTTTTGGACGGTTCATGGTACAGACAGATGTGACCTGGCGTATGGCCGGGGGTATGGATAACATGAATTCCACCAGCGATCGGCAAGACTTCACGATCAGCCACCGTATTCGTAATCTTGGCAGAGGGACGAGAAAGATAGATCGCCTCCACTTCTTTACGCATTTCCGCCGGAACGCTATCGAGCATCTTGTTCACGCGCTCGCGCGTCATCTTGATCGGCTCTTTTTCGCCTTCAATATAAGGCCGCTCTTCAGCGTGCGCACACACAGCCACTGGCTTGCCCACGGCCTGCAACACGTCCTGGATACACCCGATATGATCGATATCCTGATGCGTAAAGATCACAGTATCAATGTCAGAAAACGCGAATCCCGCTTTCTCCACGGCCGCTTTGAGCGGTTCCAGTTGCCCCGGCATACCGACATCCACCAAAACCACATGCTGATCATCATACAACAGCGCGTGATTTTGAATCCGCTTATTCCCCATCATCGTGATTTCCACTTCGAGCATTTCGATTCCATCAGCAATTTTCATCTTTTCCCAGCCAATCAATGGCCAGGCTCACCTCCTTGTTACTATTATTTTCCCGCTCCGTTTCAGCTAATTTGTGACATATTATAGAACTCGCGTAGATTTGGATTGCGCAATATGACGATTCGTTTACAATGTATCTTGTGATGACACATAAAAAACTCCGCGTCAATTTTTTGCGAATCGCGCTGATCTCTGGATTTCTCTTGATTCTTGGCCGCATCACGTATGTTCAAACCCACGATGGTTTCATTTTACCGCGTCAACGACTCCCACTTTCGCTTTGCTTAGAAATGGGAACTTGCCACTGACCTAGTGGTAAACGGCTTACGCCTTCCACTTTACGGTAACTTGCGTTACACACAGTCGCGACAATAGGCTGGTTGACGGGCAGCCCGATAGGAGGAGTCATGCTCCTGCTACCTCGATCTGGTGGCGCTTCTCTACGCCACGGTCACGTATATTTCTTGCGCCAATCAAGTCATCGTTTAACTTGTATTGGCACTTTCTACACTCGAAGCGATGCTGTTTCTTATCCCGATTTGCTTTTGCTGTGTGTCCGCACTTTGGACACCGTTGGCTCGTGTACTTAGCGGACACGGATAGCACAGGGATCCCTTCTGCTAACGCCTTGTATCGGATAAAAGATTCTAACTGAGCAAATGCCCATGAAAACCGCCAATAGCGGTCTTTCAACCGAACCACAGTGTTCAAGTTGATGTTGGTCAAATCTTCTAGCACGATACAAGGACGACTGCCAGAACATTTGGCAAAGGTGATGATTTCATTAGCAACTTGATGGTTCACATCCGTCATAAAACGGTTTTCTCGTCCAGCGACTTGTTTCAACTTGCGTTTTGCTGACCGAGTGCCTTTATGTTGCAATTCCTTT
>JAJZCL010000068.1 GCA_021846165.1 Bacillota bacterium
CATCACCTCAACCAGCGTGGCGCCTTTGCGTCCTTCCCTGAGCGGCGCAAGCAACTCCAAATTGACAAGCGCGCTCGCGCTGATCTCCATGTGCCCGACATCATCAACCGCCACAGGGTTCTTGATGTGCGCCAAACTGCGCTTGCCCGCGTATTCGAGGTAACGCTTCAAAAGATCCGGCGCGTCCCGCAAGGGTTCTGGTTGCAACGACTCTTTTACGGGCAACAGGGAAAACACGCAGCGGCCTTTACTCGCCACCATTTGCAGCCACAAGCGCACTTCCTCTTCCTGCGCGGACGACGCCACCACCTCATTGACGCCAAGGCGCCACAGCCACGCCGACAGTGGCTCCCGTTCCCCCGTGCGTACCAGCACCTCCCCCGTCAGCGGGTTGACCACCGCCGCCGTCAACTCGCCATTCACCGTCATGGCTGTCGCGACCTGCGTTCTCGCGTCATCATCCTTTATGTAGTCAAATCCAGTTCCAGGCGTGATCATCCGCGTAATTTCGCGTTTCACGATCCCCTTCGCGCTTTTCGGATCCTCCATCTGATCGCAAACAGCGACCTTATACCCGGTCGCCACGAGCTTCGCGATGTAGTTATCCGCCGCATGATAAGGCACCCCGCACATCGGCATGCGGTTTTCCCCTTGTCCGCGCCCAGTCAGCGTCAGATCCAGTACCGCACTCGCGACCTTTGCATCTTCAAAAAAAAGCTCGTAAAAATCCCCGAGCCGAAACAAGAGCAGCGCGTCTTCGCACGTTGCTTTAACGGCGAAGTACTGCTCCAGCATCGGCGTCCGTTTGGTTTCTTTCTCCCCAGCCAATTGCCGCCTCACACCCCGTCACTTTCCTGCGCACCACTGACCGGCAACCGCTCGCCACGCAGCGTCCACGTGTTGCCGTCCGTGATCCGGACGGGAAACTCCTCGCCGATCCACGCCTTTGCCCCTTCGACCAGCACGATCTTGTTCGAACGCGTCCGTCCCGACAGCAGCCGATCATTCGTCTTGCTCGTCCCTTCCACCAGCACACGCTCAACGCTGCCCAAATAGCGATCGCTAATGCGCCTGGAAATCACGTTTTGCACCTCAACCAGACGGTTCAAGCGTTCTTTCTTAACCGCCTCCTCCAGCGGATCGAGCAATTTTGCCGCAGGCGTACCCGTGCGCGGCGAGTAGATGAACGTATAGGCAGAGTCGTACTCCAGGTCGCGGACGAGCGACAACGTTTTCAGAAAGTCAGCCTCCGTTTCCGTCGGAAACCCGACAATCAAGTCAGTCGTCAGCGCCACGTTCGGAATCGCCGCTCTGATACGCGCGACCAACTGCAAATAATACTCGCGCGTATACCCGCGATTCATCTTTGCCAGCACGCGGTTGCTGCCCGCCTGCACCGGCAAGTGAATGTGTTCGCACACCGTGTCCGTTTCCGCAATCGCGGCAATCAGGCGGTCGGTGAAGTTCCACGGGTTAGAAGTGGTGAAACGCACGCGCTTGATTCCGTCCACACGCCCGACCGCATAGAGCAAATCGGCAAAGTCGACGTCGCTAAGGTCAAGACCGTAATCGTTGACATTTTGCCCGAGCAGCGTCACCTCCGCAAACCCCTCTTCAACGAGTTCCCTCACTTCCTCGACGATGCTCGCCTTGCTCCGGCTGCGCTCGCGCCCGCGCGTGTGCGGGACGACGCAATACGTGCAAAACTTGTTGCACCCGTACTGAATGTTAACCCAGGCGCGTACACCCGCCTTGCGGACTTTGGGCATGTGTTCGTAAATCGTATCCGACTTGTCCCACACCTCCAGCACCGTTTCCTGACTGTGGACGGCCTGCATGACAAGATCCGGCAGACGGTGAATGTTGTGCGTGCCAAACACCAGGTCGATCCACGGGTACGTCGTTTGCACCTTGGCCTGCACGACCTTCTCCTGCGCCATGCACCCACAGAGTCCAAGCAGCAACTCCGGGTTACGGCGCTTTAACGGCCGCAACCGTCCGATTTCGCCAAACACCTTGTTTTCCGGGTTTTCCCGCACCGCGCAGGTGTTGAACAAAATCAGATCCGCTTCCTCATTCACCGCCGTTTCCTCGTAGCCCATGGCCTTGAGGAGGCCTGCCAGCGCTTCCGTGTCATGTTCGTTCATCTGACAACCGTACGTGATAATCCGGTATCTTTTCCCGTGCGCAACGTCGCGCCACTCATCCGCTACCTGATACTCCGTCCGCGACACATTACCCGCTGATATCTTCGGGCGTCGTGCCTGCGCGTATAAACGCAACTCTGCTTCTGTCAATGTCGCCAGGTTTTTTGGCGACTTTGCGTCACTCAACCGTGCCACCCGCTTTTTCGTCAAAGTAAAAAAAGGCACCGTGATTACTCAAGCGCCTTTTCAACATATAGGAATCACCCGCACTTGCCGTACAGAACACGTGTTTTCGAACCCGCTCTCGCAGGTGGGGGACTCGCGGTTCGGGTATTTGACTTCCCTTCGAAGAGGGCTCGTCAGCACGAAGCCGTATACCTATCTCCCGTTGAACACGTAAGGTTCAAAACATAGGTCGTTCGTACGTGCAGCGCAGGTGAGTCCATCGTAACAAGCAACCGTCGCACTTGCAACAAGAAGTTATCGGCAACCTTGTCAATCCGTCTAGTTACACTGTATCATAACCGACTCCCACTTTCCATACGCGCGGCAAGACTTGCCAGTGCGCCAAGCAACTTTTTTTTCCCACTCAACTCAATGGCGCTTTCGTCAAACTTCATCGGTTTTGCGTTCGCTTCAAATAATATCGGTGTACCGTCCGGCTGCACGCTCGCGTCGATGGAAAGCTCTGTCCATGTGCCGGGCAAACGCGCAACCGCATTGGCGGCGGCGACGCTCGTTTCGAGCAAACGCGCCTGAATCGCACTGCCTCGATCGCCAAACACCGTTCGCAACACCCGCGTCGCTTGCGCGCGCGTCCCTCCGTTTGGCACATGTGTCGTCACGCTGCCCTGCGGCGAACTCCGCACCGCCATACCCGACACCGCAAAGTCCGCATCTGGCACCCGGTGCAAGATTACGCGCACGTCAAAACGGCGGTCGCCCCAACTCGCCACCCGCGCCTCCTCCTGCAACAGGTAGCGACCATACCGGTCTTGATGACTTAGGTAGCGGTTCAGGTCGGCCTCAGTAACGATGCCGAAATCGCGCAACTGTCCCTTGCGTTGTTCGCAGAGGTGATACCCCGCGCGCTCCCGTTCCACCCGCATCATGCCTATCCCTGCTTTGCCCTCACTTGGTTTGAGGTAAAACGATGCCCGCTCGCCAAGCCACCGCGCCAAGTCCGTGCTGTCCCGTAACGGTTCGATGTCAAGCAGAAACGGCCTGACCTTAGCCGTACTCCGCCAGACTTGATCCACCTCCCACTTACTCAAATAGCGTGGGTTGGTAATCACCCGCCCCTGCCTTTCCCATGCGGACATGCGTGCCGCGACCAGTTTCGCGCGCTCCAGTTCACGGGTGGGTATGCGGTTGTAGAGTACCTGCGGCACCAGATCTTGCGAGCTTGCCACATACGCCTGCCGCCGGTGCGACCAGGTGTAGGCGGCGTATTCCCCCCGCCTGTTCAAGTCCAATAACGACAGTTCTAGCCCTGCTTGCGTGGCGAGTCGGCCAAGGCGTTCAAAGTGCGCCAGATTGCCGCCGATTTTCCCGTCATGACCCCCGCCCGTGAGTATACCAATCACTTCCATCAGGTTCCCACCCCTTCGTATGCGACCACTTGCCCCTGTTTTTTGGTCAGCGACTGCGCGTACTCGATTAACAGACGCAGCGATGCTTGGTTCGCTTGGCGAAGAAACGCACTGTGAAATATCGAGCGACCAGGCTTGGCGTTAGCCTCAAACAAGACGAGCCGACCGTCATCTGAGTACCCCATATCAAGACCCAGTTCCCCGAGCCGCGGATCAAGCGACTGACTCAGCCTGTAACTGATGGCGAGTGCCGCCTCGATCACGGCGTCATACTTGCTGCGCGATTGATCAGCAAACCAGGCGGCCAACACCTCGCCCGCATCCTCAATCCTGCCGCCGCTGCGCACATGCGTAGTGACCGCACCTTTGGCCCCCACTTTCGCCGCAAATCCAGTCACCACAAAGGAACCTTCCGGCCGCCTTTGCACATGGACGCGAAAATCGGTCTTGCGTCCGCGATACGTACAAAGAGGAATTTCCTCCTGCATGATCCACGAGTGGTACCCGTGTTTGCGGCGCAGTGCCGCGAGCAGATCTCGCCTGTTCGCATAGGCGCACGCCTCGACCCTGCCTGCGACGCGCGTTTCAAGCAAGTAGTGCTGGCCTTTTTTTTCTAATCGAAAGATTCCTTCGCCAAGGCTTCCGGAGATCGGCTTTAGGTACAGCGATCCGAATTCGTTCAACCGTTCCTCAAGCTCAATGCCGTTCCATTCGTACCAGGACGCAGGCAGGTACAGCGAAGTGTCCTGGTGTCTACGCAGCAAGCGGTCGACTTCGCGCTTGTTAAAAAAACGGGCGTTGAACAGCGGCACGCCTTTTTGCGCCAGCCGGCCTTTGGCGGCGCGAACGAGCGGGTCGGACTCCTCTTTGCGCGTCGGAATGCGATTGTACACAACATCGGGCAATGCGCGAAGGGCACCCGGTTGAAGGTCACTCGGTGTGATACGCAAGGCGCGCGCGCCCATATCGTTTGCAGCGTTCAACAACGAACGAATGTAAGACGAGTGCCAGTTTTTATCGCTCACGAGAATCCCCATTTGAAACTCTTGCCATCTGCCCACAATGACACCTTCTTTGTTCAGGACGCCGCTGTGCGTTTTTTTGACGCAGCACCGGTCGACAACCCCCATGCGTGTCGAATATCGATCGATTCGTCCCAAATCTCGTCGTTTCGAATCATGCTGAAAATCGGTTCAATGACCTCTTGGTACTGGTTGTACGTCTTGGTTTTTTCCAGTTCGCGAAACGCCAGTTCCACGAGCGGCAGCAGGTAATCGCGGTCGCTTTTGTAAAAAGCGCGGGCATAGTCTTGGCGATGCAGCGGCAGATACGGCAGTTCGTGCTGATGCAGCGCGATCGTATAAGCGAGCGCAAACGCTGCGTAGGTGATCTGCGGATCGACGAGGAAACTCGCTGGCGTCCGGTACTCAAACCCGCCGTGATCCTTTTGCCGGATGTCGCCCAAGAACCCGTATTTTGGTCGCCTGCGCACAGCGGTGTCGGGGTCTTCGATCAACATCAGCGGCAGTCCCAGGTAAATGTCAAGCAGGTTGACCAACCTTGCCGTTAGAGGCACGCCGCTAAAGTGCAGGTGCCCGCCGATTGGATACCGCACAAATGGAGCGCTGCCCGCGAGCCACTCGGGAGAGGTGTGTTTGGCCAGTTGCGTCGCTTTTTTCAGCGTTTTTTTGACGTTCGCAAGCAGCACTTCCGGCATTTCGGCGGGATCAGGACGAATTTCCGCGAGCGGGCGGCGATTACGGTCGCCCGCAAATGACCGATCATCGCACCCCACCGCACCCTTAAGCGGAAAATACCGCGAGGCCATCACCATTTTCCCCTGTTTAGAGCGCATCATAAACTCCAGGTCGGTGCCGAGCAGGAGGCGCGAGGCGGCGATCCGCTGGCCGCTTTGTTCCTGTGTCATCCAGGACTGGATGGCGTCAGCGTACATGGCGAGCGTCCGCCCTTTTAAAACAGGCGTGGCGGCGACGTCCAATACCACCTGCCGAGACTTGGACAGCACGCCCAGACTGACCAAACCGAATTCCAATCCCAGTGCGTGGACGGCTCGCACCGCGAGCTGCGCGATTTTTTTCGTTTCATCATCAAGATCCATTGGTACCTCAGCGAACGTGTCGCTAATGTGGTTGATCCGTTTGCTCAGCCAAACCGCCTTGTTTTCCGTTCGAAACACCCCGAGTGCTTGGAGGTCGAACACGGGTACCCTGTAGTGCCGATAGAGTCGCACCTTGGCTTCGATGTCCTCTTCACTGCCGCGACTGCGGGGACAGGGAACGCCGGCACGGCGGAGCGACTTGAGCAGGGTGCGCCTAGAGTCGGCGCAAAGCAGGGCGTCCCTGCGATTGACCGTCCAGCCCACATCCAGATCCTCCGTGTTGCCAAAGCGAATGACCCGGTCGACGCTGGTCACGCCTTTCAAGTCCTGCGTCAGCACCAGTCCGCTCACGCTCTTGCCGAGCCGAGAGGCCGACGCTTGGCCGCTGTGAAGCAGATAAAACCGCATGCCTCTCCCCCCTATACGCTGGCGCTGCGATCGCGTTCGATCGACGCGTATAGCCGCAGTGCGTACAAGAGCGGCCGTTCCAATGCTCGCTCCACCAAGTGTGCCGATCCGCGCGTCGTCTTGACATTCTTGCGGGGTTTTGAATTCACTTCCAGCAGGTAGACATGCCCCGTCTTATCAACGCCAAAGTCAAGCCCCAGTTCGCCGAGCGTCCGTTTGGCTTTCTGTTCGATCAAAACAGGGAGTTGATTGGCGAGCTGTTTGACCTGTTTGCGCATCCGTTTGTATGCGTCGGGCGGCATCACTCCGTTTAGCGAATGAACCGCAAACGCCTCACCGCCAGAGGACAGATTCGACACAAACTCCCCCTTGGCCGCCAGTCGCAGGTATGTTTTGGTGCCTTTCCATTCCCCACGCTCGTTTTTTTGCATTAACACGCGGATATCGAGGGGGCGATCATCGATCTCAAACAGGCGCACGCCTTCCTGCAATACATACGTCTTGTTGTTCGTGCGCGTCGCTAAATAGTCGTACACTTCTTCACAGTTGTGCGAAAAATGTTTTTCTTTTCTGGACGTTCTCAGCCGCAACATAGATTGCCAACCTTCTTCTTGGTGAATCAGTTTGATGATGCCTCGACCGAGGCTGCCATGAATGGGTTTGACGAAAATGAGCGGGTACCTTTCGCAAAAGTACAAGAAATTCGCAATCGTCAACTTGGCCGTTTTTGGCAAGTGGTCAACGAGGCTGCGATCATCACTTAACCACTCGTAGACTTGCCACTTGTTAAAATAGCCGTCGTTAAAGATCACGGCGTGCGCACGCAGGAACTCGCGCTTGCCCACCACCGACCGAGCGGATTCGTACCTGCGCGACAATAATTGATCATACACGACGTACGGCAGACGGAGCGAGGTTTTGATGATACGCGTCGCCGCCCCGTCGGGCACCGAAACCAACACATACCCCGCCATCATGGCAGTTTCCGTATCGACATCTGCGGGATCGAACACGCAGGCGACAAACCTGCCTCGATCCGCAAGCCGCAGGTATTCTCTCAGCAATTCCCCTTGTTTTCCCAAAAACTCTCCCCCCGCAAACCGAACACGCGCCATAATGCCGATTTGCGGACGCACTTGCGGTTCAAGTTGCATCGCGATTTCGCCCCTTACCCCTGGTTGCCGCGAGCCGCAAGCATCGCGTACTCCACCATACGCGCAAGCGACCTGGTTCGCCAATCCCGCGACACTTGACGCAGCATCCGCCGCCCCGGACAAGGATTGATTTCAAGGAAAAAAACCTGCCCACCGCGGTCGATCGCCAGGTCGATCCCCAGCTCGAACAGCGGTGGATACTCGTGCTGAAATTGGTCAAACACTTTACGCGCGAGCGTCTTTGCCTGTGCCACCCCACGACGCCAAAGGTCAACCTGATCAACGCACAGAAACTCTTCTAATTTTTTGCATGAGAACCCCTTTCCACCCGTGTGCAAATTGGTGGTGACGTGGTCTCTCATGCCCACGCGCGCAATCGGTGTCACAAACACCTCGCCGCCAGCGCCGACGGCCTGCACGAGGCAACGCAGGTCAACGGGTTCGCCTGACTTGGTTTGCATCAGATCGACCGTTTCTTGCACCACAGCCGCATACCCTGACAAACGTTCGCTCACAGTCCGCTCCAGTTCCCGAACGTCGTTTTGCACAAACGCGCAAACCTCCATTTGGCTGGAAGCTAGCGTGATGACACCCGCATCCATATGGACACGCATGACGCGACTGCCTTGCGAACCCAGCACTGGTTTGATGTACATGTCTTTCATCTCGTCAAGAAAAGGCAAGAGCCTTGCACCTTGTCGCAGAATGGCTGTTTTTGGCAGAAACGGACGCAGCGACGATACTTTTTGCAAGCGCTGATACGTACGCCATTTGTTGCCGAGCCTTCTAGGCAGTGTCAATAACAAGGATTGCTGTTCCAGCAAGCGTTCTTCTTTTTGAATGAGTCGGTGGAGTCTGGCGGGGTAATGCACAAGGCGACGGAAGGTGATCTTCGGCCAATTCACGCGTTCTCGATTCCAAGCCATGCGCGTTCCCGTCGCCACCAAGCGGTAACCCTCGATCGCAGTTTCTGAAAAGCCCGGTGTTAAGATGAAAAAATCAAACCCCTCCGCTGCGGCGAGTTGGGCAATTTCTCTGAACATCTGTTCCTGTGAACCAAACTGTTGACCCTGATCCTGGTTCGCGTACACCGCCAGCGTCACAGGCGAGCCTCTTTCCACTGTGGCCACCTCCAGACTCGCTCGCAAAAAAAAGGGCGCCACACGCGCGCCCCTGACCGCTTGTTCGCAACGCGTCAGCGCACGACGTTCGAACTCTCTGCCACGCTCTCCTCTTCCAAGTAGCTCTCGGAAAAGTCGCTGAAACTTTCCTTGTGTTTGGTGGGATCACAAGTCAACACCCACAATTTTGTTCGGCCGATCAACTCGGCCTGATGCCCCATCGTTACGGTGACCGCCACCTCGTGCGTGGCGTCGTTCAACACCGCATCCAAGCAGTTCGGTTCCTGAATCATCCTGACGTCGACCAGTGCCTCGTCAAATGAACGGTGCGGATCCATTTCGTGCAACGGCACCACCAGCGTATACTCGACCGCGTCTTTTGCCACCGTGGTTTGCGAATTGTCGTCGTAGGAATACCACAGGTTCAAGTCAAAGCGACCGTGTACCTCAACCGCATGATCCACGAGTTCGCCTTTGCAGTGGTGGTTCATCACCCAACACCCGCCCACCGTCGTGGGCAGATGATCAGGTCTAATTGTAAACGTCTCTGTCGAATACTTGGTTCCTTTCCCACAAACCGCGTGCGTGATAATTTCGCGACAAATCGAATCGCTTGCGATCATCGCGTTAATCCTCCTCTTTCCTGAGCCCTTGTTCTGTACTTTTATCTCTATGCCAATTGCCCAGTTTTGGTGAAGAACAAAAAAAAAGCGCCGCTCCGGCGCCTAAGGCAAGGTGGTGCGCAGCACCCGCAGCAAGTTTTCCCCCGCCATCTTACGTGCGGTCTGCTCGCCAAACTCCTTGATCAAGCGATCCACAAACTGTGGGTAATCTTCACCGCTGCGCAGATCGACAAGCGTTTCTTCGATCCCGTCAAAATCAGACCCGAACGCGACTCCGTCCACTCCCGCCACGCGCAGCAAGTGTTCGATGTGCGGCAGCAAATCGTCAACGGCAAGGTGATCCCGATAACCGACAAACTGCGGAACGAACGTCATACCGACGGTACCGCCGCTTGCCGCGATCCCTTGAAGCAGTTCGTCCGGCAGGTTGCGCCGATGGGGAAACACGGCGTGCGCATTGCTGTGCGATGCGACAACGGGCCGGTTCGATCGCTGCAGAACGTCTTCCACTCCGCGCCAGGCTAGGTGGGATACGTCGACCACCATGCCCAGACGCTGCATTTCGACGATCACTTCTTTCCCAAATTCAGTCAACCCAGCGCCACGCTCTTCCCCAACGCCGTCCGCCAAACAGTTTGCGCCGTTCCAGGTCAGTCCCAGCCAGCGAACGCCTGCGCGAAACAGCGCGTCAAGCACTGCGATCTCGCCGTTCAGCGCGTCAGCACCTTCCAGCGACAAGAACGCGCACTTGCCTTCTTGACGCAAGCGTTCGTCCATTTCCGCCACAGATGTAACCGCCTTCCAAACGCCCTGCGCCTCGATTTCACGACGAAAGCGGTAAAGCGAGGCAAACACCCGATACAACTGTTCGCAAGGAGTAAGGTGCGGCTCAATAAACGTAGCAAACACCTGCACATCAACCCCGCTTCGCTCCAGACGAAGCGCACCTTGTTGCAGTGGTGAGTTGGCGTCATCAAACGATAACGCCTCTTTCCCCATCCGGTATAAAATGTCTGCGTGTCCATCGACCACCTGCCACCCATTAACCAATCTCACCCGCTCCTCTTTTCGATCCGTATGCGGCGCAAAATTCTCAAGCGGTTAAGAACGCTCCATCCGTTCAAGCGTCTTCCGCGCGATAAATGCGCCGAATCGAAGTCGCCCGCCCCGAATCCGCCAGTGTGGCAATCACGCCGGAAAACTGCCTAGCCCCACCCTCCAATTCGTTGCGCATCGGCATCTGATCGATGAACTTGCGGATGACGCGATCCTTGCGCAGACCGATCACACCATCGCGCGGTCCCGTCATGCCTACGTCCGTTATGTATGCGGTGCCGCCCGGCAAAATTCGCTCATCTGCTGTCTGCACGTGCGTGTGCGTCCCCACAACCGCAGAAACCCGTCCTGCCAAGTGCCAGCCTAGCGCCACCTTTTCCGACGTGATCTCCGCGTGAAAATCGACCAGAACATGTGCTGTCACTTCTTTTAACTCAG
>JAJZCL010000069.1 GCA_021846165.1 Bacillota bacterium
CGCCATCCCGATGATGGCGTTCATCGGCGTCCGAATCTCATGGCTCATGTTCGCTAAGAAGTCGCTTTTCGCGCGCGTCGCCGCTTCTGCTGCTGCCATCGCCTCCATTAACTCGCTTTCCATTTGCTTGCGTTCATGGATGTCCCGAATCAACTCAATGGATCCCACCACTTTACCCCTTGTATCGTAAAAATGCGTCGCCGTTGTCAAAATCCATCGTCGCTCTCCCCGTAAAGCAGAAACCTCCACTTCCGCAGACAACTGCCTGTCTTCTTTTTTGATAAATTGGTACTTGCTTTCCAGTTCAGGATCTGAAACATCCAATAAATTTAAGAGATTGGGTCTCCGGTACCCATAGAAAGGAATCGAATACTCAAAATTTCCTTTGCCGATCATTTGTTCAGCCCGAAATCCTGTCAACTCCTCCATCGCACGATTCCAGTACGTGATGACGCCTTCTGTATCAATGATTAGCGTAGGATCAGGAAGGAAATTGATCATCTGCTCAAGCTGTTTTTTTGAATCCATTAGTTCTTGTTCCGCTTGTCTTTTCTCGGAGATATCACGTACGGTGACTTGTAAAATCATCTTTCCTCTCAATTGAACCCTTGACATCACCACATCCGCATAATACAGTCGCTCGGAATGCAGGCGATGATACACCCATTCAAACCGGTCAGACCCAGTGGTCAACGCCATGCGAATGTGGTTTTGCAAAAACGTTTTCGAGTCCACTTCTTTCGATTGATACGTTGGCGCAAGGTCTAACGCACTATACTCGTAAAACTCATCCTCACGTTCATACCCGAACAGTTCCGGCGCACGTTTGTTAAAACTCAGAACCCGTTCGTGATCCCATAATATAATCGCATCATGTGAATCCTCAAAAATCGCCTGGAAGCGAGCCTCGTTTTCTGCCAAGATTCGCTCCGCCTGTTCGCGCTCTTTTTGTGTTTGCAACAACTGCTCCGCCTGTTCATGAATGTACTGTCGATTCAGATAATCTCGCAATCGATTCTTGTAACTGATATAGGACATCACCGCCGCGACAAGGCTAGAAAATAAAAGCGAGGCGTACCAATACGCATGCAGCGCCTTCCCCATCACATACCATGCCTCGATAATCATCACGATCCCGCTTGTCAAAAATGCAGGGATCGCGATCGTGGGTTTTTTATTGATCACACTCGCTGCCAACAAGTTGCCAAATATGTTGATCACCAGTGCATTCCCATCCGAATGTTCGATGAACAACGCAATACACGCAATGAATTCCGACCCGATCATGATGGAAGTTTCGATTATACTCATCCATCGTGTTATTTCACGTTTTTTTAAGAATAAATACACAAAAAATGCAATCCCCATTACAGCAGCCACAAATGTCACTTGAATCGCATCCATCGGTTCCCCAACGAAGTAAAAGAATCCTGCGCTCAACGCTTCATACGCAGAAACCAAGCCAGCCAATACGGATCCATTATGCACATTTAACAAATAAAGTTCACGTTCAAAGTGTTCTCTATATTTAGAAGGTGAAACTTTTCCCCATCGGAGCCATCTTGCATTCCTGATCCATTGCATCATTCCCATCAACTCCATACTTTTCACTACGTCAAATATGCCATAAATGCACGGTATTGTTAACCTCAAAAAGAGAACAATTTCATCCCATCGCAAATAGTTAATATTTTGTTAAAAATCCTGTCGCGAAAGCCTGCCCAACTGCGTTATGATAGAGTACGGTAAGGGTTTTCAAGTCCATATAAGACGAGGAGAGATTTTCATTGATCGACAAGATCGTGGAACTTTTGGACACCGAAGCGGACAACCTGCTTCATCACACGTGTACGACGATCCCGAAAGAACTGCTCAGCACACCATCGCCAACCGTCGTCGACGACGTGTATGCGCAATCGGATCGGAACAACCCGACGCTGCACAGCCTGCAACGGTTAATTGACGGGGGGCGACTCGCAGGCACAGGGTACGTGTCCATTTTGCCGGTGGATCAGGGCATCGAACACTCAGGCGGCGCGTCGTTCGCGAAGAATCCGATCTATTTTGATCCGGAGAACATTGTCAAACTCGCCATTGAAGGCGGTTGCAACGGTGTCGCGTCGACGCTTGGAGTTCTCGGACTGGTCTCGCGCAAGTACGCGCACAAGATCCCTTTCATCGTAAAACTCAACCACAACGAACTGCTTACATACCCCAACCAGTTCGACCAAGTGCCTTTCGCCAGCGTTCGCCAGGCTTGGAACATGGGAGCCGCGGCGGTTGGCGCCACGATTTACTTTGGCTCAGAAGAATCGACCCGGCAGATTCAGGAGGTCAGCGCCGCTTTTGAAGAGGCGCACGAACTCGGCATGTTCACAATTCTTTGGTGTTACCTGCGCAACCCCGCATTCAAGACAGGCGGCGTCGACTACCACACTGCCGCCGACCTGACGGGTCAGGCCAACCACCTTGGCGTTACCATTCAGGCGGATATTGTCAAGCAAAAGCTCCCCGAGGTGAACGGCGGTTACAAGGTGCTGAACCAGAATGGGAGTTACGGCAAGACCGACGAACGGATGTACAGCAAGCTGACAACCGATCATCCGATCGACCTGACGCGCTATCAGGTGGCCAACGACTATATGGGCAAGATCGGTCTGATCAACTCTGGCGGCGCATCGGGTCAAAACGACCTGGCAGAGGCGGTTCGCACCGCCGTCATCAACAAGCGCGCCGGCGGTATGGGGTTGATTTCCGGGCGCAAGGCGTTCCAGCGCCCGATGGAGGAAGGCGTCAAGCTCCTCAACGCGATTCAGGATGTGTACTTGAGCGAAGACGTGACACTCGCCTGATGACACGAACGATACCGGGACTTGCTATTGTGGGTCCCGGTTAATTGTGTAAGCATGCGTCGCAGTACCCGTAAATTTCAAATCGATGCGCGATCACCCGAAAGTGATTCACCTTGCTCAGCATTTGATCCATCGGACAATCATCAATGGGGAACGTCGAGCCACACCCGATGCACACCATGTGATGGTGGTGGGCGTCGTGGCAAACCAAGCGGTACTTGGCCGCATTGTCGCTAAATTCCATGTGTTCGATGATGTTGTGTTCCAGCAGGGTGGCAATGGTACGGTAGATCGTGTCGTAGCTGACGTTCGGATAAATTGACTTGACGTGTTCGTAAACTTCCTTCGCAGATACAAATCGGTCTTGGTTGCGCACAAACCATTCGACCGTGTCTTGACGTTTGCCCGTGAACTTGAGTCCCGCATTCTTCAGCTTCTTCAGGATCTCCTCCGTGTTCGCCTCCACTCTCCCGCCCCCTTTTCGCCATAGTCCGTAGTTATTATCACATGCGTACTGCGACATGGCAAACGCGTCTTATCTCCCTGCCAGTTGAATAAGGTGAAGCGGACAGCAAAAGGCGCATGAATTTTCTTCGCTCGCAAATCGAAATGATTACTATTTACAAACGACCGCAGTGTTGTTATACTCCAATCGTCAAGATGCACAGTCATGAGGAGAGCGATTTTGATGAATACGGGGCGAAGACTTTATCGACAGATCAGCGTCGTCGCACTGGTAGCGGGGGGAGTCGCCCTCAGCGGGTGCGGCGCGATGCAACCGTCAAGTGACGGCGCAAAGAACCAGACAGGCACAAACACCACCATTCAGGCCGTCGCGGCGGAGAACGCGTATGGCAACGTGTTGGCTCAGATCGGCGGCCAATACGTTAACGTCACCCCGATCATGGTCAACCCGAACATTGACCCGCATTCCTATGAAGCCAGCACTAAGGATGCCGCTTTCGTCGGCGGCGCGGCGTTGGTCGTGCAAAACGGACTCGGTTACGACGGGTTCATGAACAAGCTGGAGGGCGCGACGCCAAGTGCCGGGCGAACGGTGATCGATGTGGCGGCGGCGCTTGGTTACGGAGCGAACACCCGCAACCCGCACCTCTGGTACAATCCCGCCACCATGCCTAAGGTGGCAAACCTGTTCGCACAGACGCTCTCCCGCATCGAACCGGCGCAAGCCGCATACTTTCACGCCAACTTGCAACGCTTTGACCACTCGCTACGCGCGTGGGAGGCGCAAATCGCCCGTTTGAAACGTTTGCAGTCGGGAGCGCCCGTCGCAGTCACAGAACCGATCGGAGACTACCTTTTGCAGGCGGCGGGGTTGACCAACCAAACGCCGTGGTCGTTTCAGGCGGCGGTGATGAACGGCGTCGACCCGTCCCCGCAAACGGTGCAACAGGAGGAGAACCTACTCATACACCACCAGGTGAAGACGCTGCTTTACAATCGACAAGCGGTTGACAGCGTGACCACCACGCTGTTGCAGTTGGCGATGACCCGCCACATCCCGGTGGTTGGCCTGTATGAAACCATGCCGCCCACCCTCACCTATCAAACATGGATGGAAGCCGAAACGCGCGCCCTACTAGCCGCGCTACAAAACGGCACATCGACGGAGACGATCGCATGAACACCACGAAACCCATTCTCGAATTGGATCACGTCAGGATTCAATACGGCGAACGCATTGTGCTGGATGACCTCAACGTGCGCGTGGACAGCGGGGAGTTTATCGGCGTCATCGGCGCCAACGGCGCGGGTAAGACCACTTTGCTGCGCGTTATTTTGGGACTGCTACCGCCTGCATCGGGAAGCATCCGCATGCTTGGCGCACCACTCAAGAAGCGCGACCGCAACCGCGCGGTCGGTTACGTTCCGCAAAAGATCCACCTCGACCCGGACACTCCCCTACGCGGCCGCGACCTTGTTGGGTTCGGACTGGACGGTCACCGCTTGGGCGTCCCGCTCCCCAGCCGAACGCGCACCAAACGGATTGACGCAGCACTCGCCGCCGTTCATGCGCTGCCGTTTGCAAACGCCCCTGTTGGGCGCTTGTCGGGCGGCGAACAACAACGGCTGCTGATTGCGCAAGCGCTGTTGACCGATCCCCAACTCCTGCTCCTTGACGAACCGCTGTCCAACCTCGACATCCGCAGCGCACACGAAGTCGTAGACCTGGTCGTGCGCATCGGCAAAGAGCGCGGCATCGCTGTGATGATTGTCGCGCACGACATGAACCCCCTGCTTGGCGCGATGGACAAGGTACTGTACCTAGCGCAAGGCCGAGCGGCAATGGGGCCAGTCGCCGACGTCATCAAAAGCGACGTACTCAGTCGACTTTACGGGTATGACGTGGAAGTGTTGCGTATTCGCGACCGCATCCTCGTTGTCGGCGGTTCGGACGCCGCAAGTGACGTGGTCGATTTTTGCGAGGGTTGCCACTGTGACGGGGACGAGGCGATGGCACGATGACCCACTGGCTGCACGCCATTGCGAACAGCGGTTTTTTTCAAAGCGGACAGGTCATCAATGCGCTCTGGATCGGCTCGGTCGTGGCGGTCGTATCCGGCATGGCGGGAGTGTTCGTCGTCATCCGCGGACAGTCGTTTGTCGGCCACGTCCTCACCGACGTCGGGGCGGCGGGTGCTTCCGGGGCGTTTCTTATTGGACTGAACGCCTGGTACGGCTTTCTATCGTTCGGCCTGCTCGCCGGTACCGGCGTCGAAGTGCTGGGCGACCGCGCACGCAACCGCGACATCGCGACCGGCATTGTGCTGTCGTTCAGCATGGGATTGGGCGCACTGTTTCTGTACTTTGACACGATGACGACCAACGCGAGCGCACCGATGCTCATCCTGTTCGGCTCGATTTTCCTCATCAGTCCGGCGGTCGCGCCGCTTGTCGTTGCGATCGGACTCATCGCCGTCGCGAGCCTTCTGCTCTTGTACCGACCGCTGCTGCTGTCCTCCGTCAATCCGGAAATCGCACGCTCGAAAGGGGTGCCGGTGCGCATGATCGGACTCGCGTTTATGGTCGTCCTCGCGCTCGCGGTCGAAGACGGGGCACTCGTCATCGGTGCCCTCCTCAGCACGGCGCTGTTGATCGGCCCTGCCGCGACGGCGATCCGCATGACGTCCCGCACAGGGCTCGCACTGCTGCTCTCCGCCATGATCGGCACGCTCGCCACTTGGCTTGGCATCACGCTCGCCTACGCCAGCTACCACTGGCCGCCCGGCGGTCGAGGATGGCCTGTTAGTTTTTTTATTACTTTACTGATATTTGTCTTCTACCTCTCGTCCCGGTTCGTGCCGGAGAGACGCAGAATGGACAAAAGACTCACACAAGGGACGGTGTAGGCGGATGCAGTGGCTAACAAGTGTGTTTTCCCCCACGATGCTAGCGGAAGGTTTTATGGTCAATGCGTTTCTAAGTGGCACCATCGTCGCCATCGTCGCCGCACTTGTCGGGTTTTTTGTCGTCTTGCGCGGCTCTACGTTTGTCGCGCACGTCCTGCCCAAAGTGGGCTTTGCTGGCGCGGCAGGCGCGGTACTTGTCGGCGTGAATCCGCTGCTTGGTCTCGTCGTTTTCTCACTTGGCGGCGCAGTCAGCATTGGCTTACTCAGCAAAAATGGCCGTCACGATGCGGTGACGGCACTCACGCTGGTGGTCGCCCTCGGTACCGGCGCACTCTTTCTGGTGCTGAACAACTCCTATGCAGCGGGTGCCTACGCGCTCCTGTTCGGCCAAGTCGTCGGCGTCAGTCGAAGCGACGTGATCGATACCGGCCTGCTCGGACTTTTGTGCGTCGTGGCACTCGGCATTTTGTATCGCCCCCTCTTGTTTGCCTCTGTCACGCAGGAAGTCGCGACCGCGCGAGGCGTATCTGTGCGCCTTTTGGACATCGTTTTTTTGCTCATCGCAGGAGTCGCCACCGCAGTCACAGTCCCTGTCGTGGGAGCGCTGCTCAGCTTCAGCCTGATGGTCGCCCCCGCTGCGTCCGCCGCCTACTTGACCCACCATCCGCTGCGCATGCTGGGAGTTTCCGTCGCGCTCTCGGTGCTGACCGTCTGGATTGCACTCACGCTCGCCTATGACACCGGCTGGCCAATCGGATTCTTCGTTGCCGCTCTCTCGACGCTTGTGTACGCCGCCATGCGCTTTGCCGCACGTCATAACCGCCAAATCGCCACCGAACGAACTCACAAACGTCCTTCCGCACCGATGCGCCGCATATAGTTACTCAATAATGGAAAACTACCCTACGAAGAGGAATGGTGAATCACGACGCCATTTTCAGTTATGGAGTTAAGCCATCGGCAGTCAGTAGGGGTGAGTGTGATCGAACGATCCAGTGAAACCGTATCGATGTTGCAAATCGTCATGATTATGATGCTCGCGATCGGGCTTAACAACCATGTCATTATCATCCCATTGCTACTGCACGCCTCAGGTCGCGACGCCTGGTTCGCCGGCGTACTGTCCGTCCTTCCCATGAGCGTTGTCGCACTCCTGCTTCAATACGTCATCCAAACCACCGGTCAGCAGCATATCGGACGCTGGTTAAAAGACCGCCTGCCACCCCTGTTCGTCAACATATTGTTATTGCTTTCGACTGCGCCGCTGTACTTGATCGCCGTCATCACTCTTCGCGACACCGTCCACTGGGCAAGAATGTCCTTTCTCCCGACAACGCCGTACTTAGCGCTGTTGATTCCACTCGCCATCATCTGCTTCTACGCCGCCTACTCGGGGATCACCTCACTCGCGATTACCAGCGGCATTCTACTGCCACTGGTTGTCCTATTCGGATTCTTTGTGATGACCGCCAACTTTCCACATAAAGATACGTCCTTGCTGTTTCCCATATTGGCAAACGGTTGGCCACCCGTGTTGAAGGGCGTGTTGTATGCCATGTCCGGATTATCCGAAGTGTTTGCATTGGTTTTTATTCAGCACCACGTCAAAACCAAAATCCGCTTCTGGATGCTGCTCGTCATCGTTCTCATTCTAACTGAGCTGATTGCGGGGCCCGTATACGGAGCCATCAGCGAGTACGGGGCACCAGAAGCCGCCAACCTCCGCTACCCCCCTTTTGAAGAATGGCGACTTGTCACCCTCGGCTATCTATGGACAAATCTTGACTTTTTCGCCATCTATCAGTGGCTGTCTGGCACCCTGATCCGCATCAGTCTGGCGATCTATATGATTCTCGAAATGTTCAGTGTTCACAAGGGAAAACGCCGATTATGGTTGCTCACGACGCTCTTTTTGGCGGCTATCATTTTGTCGATGATTCCATTTAACGAGCAATTATTATTTAGTTATTTTGATAAGGTCTTGATTCCGGGACAGTTCTTGTGGTGGAGCGCCGCCATGCTCATTCTGACCTTCCTTGTCTTTCTGGTTCGCAAAAAGAAGGTGGCACCAAGATGAAATACGCGGGTACCTCAGGCGATGACTGGCACAAAATTGACACTGCCATCAGCGCCAATCACCCCTTGGTGCAGAGTCTCTTTACCAGCATGGCTGACGTGGAAATGAGAATGATGACGTTTGGCGACACTCATTCTCCGCAACAGGCGCTCTTTCTCTATTCCTTAGGCATGATCAACATGGAAAGCCTGAATCGGGATGTACTGCCCAATCTGCACCTCTATTTTTTGGAACACAAAGAGCGCCTGTCAGCGCGTATCTTAGAGGCGACGCTGCCCGTTTCACTGCAAGCGGTCGAACTGTATCACGAACCGCTCGTGACGCATGTGTTCCGCGGCATGCTGGTCATTTTTTTTGACGGCGTTGATGCCGCTTTCGTACTGGATATTTCGCAGCCCCCCGTTCGCCAGCCAGAGGAACCCGGCACAGAAATTTCTGTTTACGGACCAAAGGACGGATTGGTCGAGGAGGTAACGGCCAACATCGCCCTCGTTCGCAAACGACTTCCCACCAATTCACTGTCCGTACAAATGTTTTCTGTCGGCGAGCGCACCCATACTGCGGTTGCATTGCTTTACATCAACGACGTGATCGATGCCGATCTGCTCCTCGAAGTGCAAAGACGCATTTCCCTGATCCAGATTGACGGTCTTTATGCCAGCGCTCAACTAGAAGAACTGCTGACGACAAAAAAAAACCGACTAGTGCCGCTCTTCGCCCTCTCCGGTCGACCTGATTTTATAGCGGGCAGTTTGCTGCGTGGTCGTTTTGCGATATTGGTCGATGGAACGCCAAGCGCCGTTTTAGGACCTACCAACCTGGCGTTCTTATTCCAATCGGGCGAAGACGAATACATGCTCAGTTCTTTTCTCGTCTTGCAACGGGCGCTGCGCTACTTTGGCATGATTTTGGGGTTGATTTTGCCGGGGCTGTATATCGCCATCGTCAGCTACCACATTGACCGCATTCCGCTGATCTTGCTAGGTACCTTCATCACCTCCCACCGCGGCGTGCCTTTCACCACACCGCAAGAAACCATGATGATGCTGCTGCTGTTTGAAATGCTGCGCGAAGCGGGCAACCGGTTGCCAGGGGGACTCGGACAAACCCTCGCCGTCGTCGGCGGTCTGATCATCGGCGAAGCTGCCATTGAGGCGGGGCTCACCAGCCCCACCGTCCTCGTGATTACAGGCGCCACCGCCGTCGCTTCGTTTACCATCTCCTACCTGGCGCTGGCAGGCGCGATCACCCTGTTTCGGATTTTTATCGTCATCTTGGCCTCGATTTTTGGAGAGTATGGGTTTGTGATCGGGCTTTTTGCGGTCATCGTCTACCTGTCGAACGTGCGCTCGTTTGGCGTGCCGTTTCTGGCGCCGCTCAGTCCGTTCCGCAGACGCGACATCACCTATGCCTTTAACAGCGCCACAGCCAACCAACCGCGCAAGCGCCCCACGATTTTGCGAACAAAGGACAACTCGCGCGGATGAAGACAGACGCTCCCCCACGCAAACAAGACAACAGAAGGCGGGCGATGCGCAGGCTGATTACCGTCATGGCGCTCGGGTTCCCACTCGTAACGGGCTGCTGGGACATGCATGAGGTGGAACACCTGTACTATGTCAATGTTTTTGGCCTCGATTACCAAAACGGACAATACACCGCCTATGTGCAAATCCTCAATCCGGAATTGCTTGGGATTCAAAAAGGGGGAAGCAGCGCCAAAACCGGTAGCTGGATCGCCAAGGGGAGCGGAACGACGCCGATCAGCGCGATTCGCAGCATCTACGCCACTACCCAGCGGCGCATCTTCTGGGGACACACCACCGCGATCATTTTAAGTGAACGGGCATTGCAGAGTAAAGGCATCGGGCACATGATCGACATCCCCACGCGCTTTTACGAACTCCGTTACCTGCCTTGGACGTATTGCACGAAGGAGCCGATTCCGGATCTGTTAAAAACGCAACCGATCCTCGAAAATTCACCCGTTTTTTCCACACTCAGCGATCCAGATGCGATGTACAGACAAAGCTCCTACATCCCCCCGCAGCGCCTGTTTCAGACGATTCGTAATTTGCTCGAACCGGGGCGGGCAACCCTGATTCCAGAATTGTCGATCGTGCAAGACGACTGGTTTGACGCCAAAAAATCCTATCCCGAACTCAAAATTTCCGGCGTCGGCGTGCTTCGCCATGGTCGCATCGTTGGGTGCCTTTCCCGCAACGGCGCGGTCGGACTCCGCTGGCTGAGTCCAGACACGAAGAACACCTACCTCACGATTCGCCAGAACAAAATGCACATGGCGTCTTTGACCCTCCGTCGCCCCTCCTGGCGAATACGCCCCCATCTGCAAGGGA
>JAJZCL010000070.1 GCA_021846165.1 Bacillota bacterium
GCTCGATGATCCGGACATCGAGGTGTACCGCGATCACGAGAGCATTCCGATGCGCATGGTGCGCATCGAGCGGCGCCTCGCGCTCGGTCCGACTACGTTCATGCATCTCCTAGAGTCCCGTTCGCGCAGGGAGTGGGTCGCGGTGTTTTTGTCGGTGCTGGAACTCATCCACCTGCGCAAAGTCGTGTTCAGGCAAGAAGGGGTGTTTGCGGACATATGGATCGAGAAGGTGTAGAGAGCGAACCGATTTCGCTGATCGAGTCGAATCGGCAACTGGCGCGCATACTGGAGGGGCTGCTGTTTGCCGCCGGTCACGAGGGCTTAACCACCGCGCAAATTGCCAGCATCCTTGATCTTGCCCCCCGCCAGGCGGAGGCGCTTTGCGAGTTGCTCGCCCGCATTCAGGAAACGGAACAACGTGCGTTTCGCGTCTGCCTGATCGGTGGTACTTGGCAGTTATTGACCGATCCTGATTTATCCCCATTCTTAAAAAAAATGGCGACGGCGCCTTCTCTACCTAATCTTTCCCAGGCGGCGCTCGAAACGCTTGCGATCGTCGCCATTCGCCAACCCGTCACGCGCGTGGACATTGACAACATCCGCGGTGTCAAAAGCGACCACCCGCTCGGCACCCTTTTGACGCGCGGTCTGATTACCGAAATGGGGCGGGCCGAAGGCCCCGGTCGACCGATCCTGTACGGCACCAGCCAAGCGTTCATGGATTACTTCGGACTCAAGTCCTTACAGGACTTGCAACTCCCCACACAACTTCTTGGCATTGAATAATTGACAGCCTGTGGAGAATAGTAACTGCCATAAGCTTCCGTTTAAGGGGTGGCAAAATGGCGGCCATGGTGGTGGTTGTACTCATTCTCGCGCTGCTTGTCGTCCTTTTTATGCTGCCGCTTGCCATCAGTGTCAAGGGACAGGCGGATGAACACGGCGTACAGGTGGTCACTCGCTTCTACCTACTCGGCATTCTCGCCTACCGAAAATCCTACGCCTACGAGTGGCAGCGTGTGTTTGCCCGCGCCTCCCACTCTAGCGCCAAAAAAGCAAAATCAGTGACGGCTCTACGCGCCCACGTTCTTGAATCGTTCGGGTTATTCGATTCGTTCCTTCAGACTGCGACCATCACTAAGTGGGAGTGGCGGATTGACATGGGGCTTAGCGACGCCGCGCTCACTGGCATGGCGGTCGGGGTTGGGTACGCTCTCGCGGCGCAGGTTGACCGCTGGCTGGCGGAAAAAATCCGCTTTCGTTCCCGCCCTCTGACCGTGGTGACTCCGCATTACCACGAGCCCGTCCTGCACATCGATGCCAACTGCATACTAAAAAGCCGGCTCGGTAAAGCTACGCATGCAGCCTTACGATTACTTATTGTGCTGCGCAGGAGGGGTAAACGTGGAAAACCATCCGATCCAGTCTCTAATGTCCACCACACTTGAAAACTTGCAGGCCATGGTCGACGTGAACACGATCCTTGGCGAGCCTGTCGAAACGCCTGACGGCAGCATGATTATGCCCATCTCACGAGTAGGATTCGGTTTCGCCGCAGGCGGAAGCGAGTTTTCCGGTCAGGACAACAGGCGCAATTATACGGGGCAAGGGGCATCAAACTCCAGCACAAGGGACAGCAGTTCGTTTCCTTTTGGCGGCGGCGCGGGCGGCGGCGTTTCCATCAGTCCGATGGGATTTCTGGTCGTTGGCCATGGTCAGGTCAAGGTGCTTTCGGCTGTGCCGGGCAATCAGTTTTATGATCGCTTGATCGACATGGCGCCTACCATCATGGAAAAAATTGAAGAGCTGACAAAGAAAAAAGAGGTTGTCCGTTCAGACCTCCACTGACCTCTGCGGCAACAGGGATTCTAGGGGGACAAGTTCGTGCATAAACTTAACATCAGCAAGTGTATGGGCGTCTTTTTATTCATCGGGCTTTGCGCGTTTGACGGATCTGCCAAAGCGGAAACGGGCGTCGGCGTTCCCTTCGTGCATGCCGCTTCCGCTTGTTTGATCGATGTCAACAGCGGTCGGATTCTCTACGAAAAAAACGGTCAGCAACCGATGCGCATTGCCAGTTTGACCAAAGTCGTGACCGGGTGGATCGCCATCAAAAGCGGCAAACTCGACAGGCTGGTGACCGTATCGAACCTGGCCGCCCGTCAGGAAGGGTCGTCAGTCTACCTGAAAGCGGGGGAAAGAGTCAAACTGCGCGACCTGCTATACGCGATGATGCTGCGCAGCGGCAACGACGCAGCGATGGCGATTGCGGAGGCGGTGGCCGGAAGCAACGACCGTTTTGCGTCGCTGATGAACGCCGAGGTCAAAAAACTGGGGCTGTCGCACACTCATTTTGCCAATCCGCACGGACTTGACAACCAGGCTCACTATGCCAGCGCGGACGACTTTGCGACACTCACCGCCGCTGCATTAAAGACGCCTTTATTTCGGCAAATCGTCGCGACCAGATATTACCGCATGGAACGCCATTCAGTGGTTGGCAGCACGAACCTGAAAAACAAAAACAGGCTGTTGTGGATGATGCAGGGGGCGGACGGCGTCAAAACGGGCTTTACCAGGGCGGCGGGACGTTGCCTTGCCGCCTCTGCCAGCCTGGCGGGCAGGCAGGTGGCGGTGGTGCTGCTCGATGATCCTGCGGACTGGGTGGACGCAAAGCGGCTGCTTGTGTACGGCTTGCACGCCTACACCCCCGTCGACGTCGCAAAGATCCAACCTGACGCGCTGCGGCTTGCGCTCAGGGACGGGGTGCAGGAGCGCGTAGTGACAAGGGCGCAACACCGCATCGTGTACCCGCTATGCGCAGGCGAAGCGCAAGCGGTGACATATCGGATTGTGCAAAAACGACAACGAGCACCCGTCCATGTGGGCGACCCGCTCGGCGTTTTGTACGTGTCATTGCACGGGAAGCCGCTTGGCGAAACGCAGCTGCTTGCTGCACAAGACGTGCCTGCTAAGAGTTTATGGGGAAAACTGCGCGGATTGTTTTCGTAATGGGGCTGAATTTCTGGGGAGGAATTCGGGTTGCTGAACATCATATGGATCACGTTGATGCTGTTTGGGATTGGGTATGCGTTTTTGACGGGTCACGTGTCACAGTTGACGTCCGGGTTGTGGGACGGCGCCAAGGCGGGCGTGGAAGTGGCAATCGGCCTTGCCAGTGTCATCACATTTTGGCTGGGCATCATGAAAATCGCCGAAGCGGCAAGGCTGATTCAGGGGCTTGCCAAGGTGTTAAAGCCACTCGCCAGGCGGCTTTTTCCTTCTGTTCCGGTTGAACACCCGGCGATGGGCGCGATTGTGGCCAACATGAGCGCCAACCTGCTGGGTCTTGGCAACGCCGCGACCCCGCTCGGTTTGCGCGCGATGGAAGAACTGCAAAAACTCAACTCCGTCAAAGACCGTGCGTCCGACGCCATGTGTACACTGCTGGCGCTGAACACGGCCAGCTTGACAGTCATTCCTGCCACCATGATCGGGATCAGGGCGGAATTTCACTCGAAAAATCCGTCGGAAATTGTGTTGCCCACCTTGCTCGCGACGCTGATCGCCACCACCGCGGCGATCGTACTTGATCGGTATTTTCGTCGCCGTCACGCCGATCTGACGAGCGATGGCCAAAAGGGGCGCTACTGATGGCGCAGATCTCCGCGTGGGCGCTGCCTGCCAGTTTGGCGCTTGTGCTGCTGGCGGCGCTGTGGCGCAGGGTGCCGCTTTTCGAAGTGTTTGTGGAAGGGGCGAAAGACGGCTTCCAGACGGCGATCAACCTGATTCCCAACCTGGTCGGCATGATGGTGGCGGTGAGCGTGTTTCGCAGTTCTGGGGCGCTGACGATGGTCACACATATGCTTAGTCCAGTGTTTCACTTGATCCGCTTTCCGCCCGAACTGTTGCCGATCGCGCTGTTGCGTCCGATCTCTGGCGCCAGTTCGCTGGCGCTTGTCACCGACCTGTTCCGCCATCACGGTCCGGACTCTTTGCTTGGTCTGATCGCGTCGACGATGCAAGGCAGCACTGACACGACGTTGTATGTTTTGACGGTATATTTTGGCAGCGTTGGCATTCGCAATCCGCGTTATGCGGTGAAAGTAGGCTTGTTGTCTGATTTGGTGAGTGTATTTGCTTCCGTTTTTGCGGTATATTTAATCATCGGAAAATAAACGAATTGGGGACAGGTCGATTGCCAAACGAATCCATGGAGAGACTGCAAAAGGCGATGGCGAAGCGAGGCATCGCGTCGCGCAGGAAAGCGGAAGAGTACATCAGCGCGGGACGCGTGCGCGTTAACGGGAAGGTCATCGTTGAGCAGGGGGTTAAGGTGTCGGACGCAGACCGCATCGAGCTTGATGGCGTTGTGGTGGGCGGAGTGAAGAAGCACGTCTATATCGCCTTTTACAAACCGACAAGAGTGATGACGACGGCGGCGGATCCGCAAGGGCGGCAAACCGTGTTCGATTTTTTGACGAAACTGAACACGCGCGTGTTTTCGGTGGGGCGGCTGGATTACGAAACGAGCGGACTCTTGCTGCTGACCAATGACGGGGACTTCGCGTACCGCCTGACGCACCCCGGTTTTGGCGTCGAAAAAACATACGAGGCGCTGGTTGACGGCGTCATCACCGAGCAAGCGGTATTGGCGCTGCGCAAAGGGGTCATGCTCGAAGGCCGCAAAACGTCACCCGCCCGCGTAAAAGTGTTGGGCAGCGACGCGTCAAGCAGCAAGCTGGAGATCGCGATCCACGAGGGGCGCAATCGACAGGTGCGAAACATGCTGGAACTCGTCGGTTTCCCATGCGTAAAGTTGACGAGGGGGCGCATTGGCAGGATCGATTTGCGCGGACTGCGTCCAGGAGAGTGGAGGTATTTGAAGGACGCCGAAGTGGCACAACTAAGTGTCGACAAAGGGCGTCAAAATCCAATAAAACGCTAATGGTAGATTGTCGGAATACTGTTATAATTAGAATCTATAGTGCGATTTTATGTGGTGCAGTCGCGTAGTTTTGAGGAGGGGCTGTTTTGAGTGAGCATTACGAACGGATACTTGTGGTGGATGACGAAGAAAGGATTCGCCGCTTAGTGCGGATGTATCTGGAGCGCAACGGATTTATTGTGGACGAGAGCGATAATGGAGCCTCTGCGTTGAAAATGGCGTTGGAAGAAGAGTATGCCCTGATTGTGTTGGATCTGATGTTGCCTGGTATGGACGGACGCGATGTGTGTCTGGAACTTCGCCAGTACAAAGACACGCCCGTCATCATGCTGACGGCGGCGGGAGATGAAAGCACTCGCATTCACGGGTTTGAACTCGGTGCTGACGATTACGTGGTCAAGCCGTTCAGTCCGCGCGAACTGGTGATGCGCGTGAAAGCCTTGCTGCGTAGGACCGGCAAATCTATTCCGGACAACGTGCAGCCGCCCAACCTCGGTCACATCCTTTCCTTTCCCGGGCTTGTCATCAACGTTGACGCACGCAAGGTGCTGGTGGAAGATACGGAGGTTTCGCTAACGCCTAAAGAATTCGAGTTGCTGCTGTATCTCTCGCAACGCCCCGAAAAGGTCTTCAGTCGCGAGGAACTGTTGCGGGATGTGTGGAATTATCAGTTTTTTGGCGATCAGAGGACGGTCGACACGCACGTAAAGCGTTTGCGGGAAAAGTTGGGGCGCCTTTCCGACCGAGTTCCTCAACACATTCACACGGTCTGGGGGGTTGGGTACAAGTTTGAGGTGGTCGAGTAGTGATCCGACGCAGTGTTGTTCTCAAGTTATGGTTTACGGTCGTTGGCCTCGTGGTGATCGTCCTCTTGGTCTTGGCTATTTACCTGCAACAGTTGTTCAATTCTAACGTCGAGGCGTTGCAGAGCAGGGATCTGAGCAGTCAGACCCTGCTGGCCGCTCAGGTTCTTAGCAAGGCGTCACCCTCCTACTTGATGGTTCAAACCGTGCAAGAACTGTCATCCAATCACAGCCATTACTATATGATTCCCGTAGGCGGTACCGCCGCAGGTTCGCTTGACCGCTTTATACGCGGACTCTCTCCCGCGGAACGCAGGCTGTTGCACACCGGCATGCCCATCGTCAAAGACGGGCAGCCCCTTTTTTTGACTCATGAGGATCCGCAGACGGAAATGTACGCCGTGTGTCCGATTCGCGCTGCAAATGGGTCGTTGCGCGCGTACCTCGTTGTGACGGAGTCTAGGCGGCTTGCTGTCGACCTCAGCACCACCATTCCCGCCATGATCGTGTTTTCAGTCATCCTGGGCACACTCCTGGCCACCGGCCTCGCCTTTGTGATCTCGAAAAACCTTTCCAGGCCGCTCTTGGAGATGAACAAGGCCGCAGAAAAGCTCGCCGAAGGCAAGTTTGACATTCGCGTGCGCGTGGCGACGGTGGACGAGGTGGGGCGCCTTGGCAACACGCTGAACCATGTGGCGACGGAACTGGAACAATCGATGATCGCTTTGATCCAGGAAAAAGAACAGATGGCGGGCATCCTCAACGCCATGATGGATATCGTCATCGCGACCGACATTAAGGGGCACACGACGCTGCTCAATCCGTCGGCGGAACTCTGGTTGCGGCGGGCGCGAACGCTTAGCATGCACCAGCAGGAAGAAGGCGATGACGTCAGCGAGTGGCCGGATGAACTGCGCGAACTGAGGCATAACGCGCTCAGCGCACACAAGCCGATCAATGCGGAGTTGCAGTGGTTTGGCAGAGAAATGGCGGTGACCATGACACCGCTTTACGAGCCTGACCATGTGACGGAGTTGCGCGGCACCTTGGCGGTGATGCGCGACGTGACGGACGAGAAACACCTGGATCTTCTGCGCAAAGACTTTGTCGCCAATGTTTCGCATGAACTTCGCACTCCGCTCACGCTTTTGCAGGGGTATGCGGAAGCGCTGATGGACAACTTTGGCGAAGACCCTGAGCAACAAGCGGATCTTGTACGCATCATTCACGATGAAACCCTGCGCATGCGCCGTTTGGTGAACGAACTTCTGGATCTTGCGCAAATGGAGTCGGGTCACTTTTCGATGCGCATGGAATATATTGAGCTTTCCTCTATTGTCAGGAGAGTTGCGAAAAAATTTCATGGCGTCATTCAGGAAAGGGGGTTACAATTACTCGTAGAATCAGATCCCACACCGTTGCAGGTGAGGGGCGATGCGGATCGGCTCGAACAGGTGCTGACGAATCTGATCGACAATGCGCTGCGGCACACGAAGCAGGGGAGCATCTCGATCTGGACAGAGGCCGCCGATCAGCAGGCGGTGATTCGTGTGCGCGATACGGGCGAAGGCATTTCGGAGGCCGACTTGCCGTTCGTGTTTGACCGCTTTTTTAAGGCAGACAAGGCCAGGATACGGACTGGAGGCACTGGCGGGGGAACCGGTATCGGACTTGCGATCGTCAGCAGTCTGATCCGGGCTCATCATGGGGAGATCGGCGTGCAGAGCAGCTTGGGCGTAGGCACCACGTTTACCATCATCATCCCGCTGACCAAGTAAAATCAACGATGGGGTGGATGCGGTTTGGGTTGGGTGTACAGCGGGAAGTTATATGACAGCAAATTCCAGGCAGGGTGCTACGCAACCCGGATTCGCGAAGGGGACTGGCCAATTCGCCCTTGCTTGCCTCGATTTGTCTTTGTGTATCGCACGAAAAAAGGGCGTTACGGCGTGAAATTTTTGTGGTGAAGACGGGAAGGGGATCATAGGCAACATGTTGACGGATTACCATACGCATACAGAGCGGGGACCCTATACGGTCGCTTGGCTGGATCGTTTTCTGGCGATGGCAAGGGAACGCAACATTGAGGAATACGGTGTTTCCGAGCATGCGTACCGATTCCGGCAGGCGGGTCACTTGCTGGATAACCCTTGGACGCGGGAACGGCGCACGGAAGACCTTGACGAGTACTTTCGCATGATCGAAGAGGCAAGGCGGCAGGGACGCCGTGTCAAGTTCGGCATCGAACTCGACTACATACCTGGGAAAGAAGAAGAGTTAAGCCGCTTCATCCAGTCATACCCGTTCGACTATGTGATCGGTTCCATACACTGGTTGGGTAACTTTGGTTTTGACTTGCTGGAGATGAAGGATCAGTGGAACGGACGCGATGTGCGCACCACGTATGACGAGTATTTTTCGATTCTTATGCAGATGGTTGAAAGTGGTTTGTTTGACTTTGTTGGCCACGCTGACGTGATCAAGGTGTTTGGTCACGAGCCGGACGATGCGGTGTTTTTGGGGGAGTGGTATGATCGTTTGGCAGACACTTTCAGTCGTCGGCAGGCGGTCGTCGAGGTGTCGACGGCGGGATTGAGGAAGCCTGTCGGTACACTCTACCCCGCTCTCGGTCTGCTGCAAGCCTGTCACAGGCGGGGAGTGCCGATTGTCATCAATTCGGACGCACACAGGCCGGAGGACGTGGGGGCGGGCTACGATCAGGCGCTTGCGCTCGTCAAGTCGGTCGGGTATCGGGAATTGACCGTCTTTACCGCGCACCACCGTTCCTCTGTCCCGATGTTTGACGATCATCCGTATACGCAATTCAGGTGATCTACAGGGTTTGAGATTAGAATCAATCCATCGCTTGACGAATCTGACTCCCGTTAGATGGTCTAGCCTCAGCCGAATCAACCCCCCTTGCGCAGGCGCGTAAGAGGGTTTTTTTCGTGTGACGATGCAAAGTCGCGCATGATGGAGGCCATTCATCAATCATGGCAACGTATAATGGAAGCGTAGAAGTCATCTTTGAAGGGGGCTATTTATGAAAACAATGCGAGCTGTTCAAATCACAAAGCAGGGTGGACCGCTGGAACTGGTGGATAGGGAGATCCCTGTACCGAAGGCCGGGCAGGTGTTGCTGCAAGTGGAAGCGTGCGGCGTCTGCCACGGTGAAATGGTGGCGATCGAAGGTCACCATCCGCGCATGCAGTATCCGCGGGTGCCAGGACACGAGGTGATCGGCAGAATCGTTAAGGTGTCGCAGGATGTGAGCGGTTTTGAATTAGGGCAACGGGTCGGCGTGGGCTGGAACGGCGGTCACGGCGAAGTGACGGGTCTTACGCAGGACGGCGGGTACGCAGAGTACATGGTGGCGTACGCAGATGGTTTAGCGAGGATTCCGGAAGAGTTGTCGTCGGTGGAGGCAGCTCCCTTGCTATGCGCGGGCGTCACGACGTTTGGCGCGTTGAAAAACAGCGCCGAACGCATGGGGGACACTGTTGCGGTGCTTGGCATCGGCGGACTTGCCGCAGGCGGTGAAATGGTCGTCGTGGCAGGTTCGGGCGAACCGCTGGACTTGAGCGCGGCGCAGTTTTTGAACGGTCGTCGTTCGCTCAAGGGATGGACGGCGGGTTTTGCGAAGGATTCGGAAGAAACCATTCGCTTCAGTGTGTTCACAGGCACTCACGCGCTGATTGAAGAGTTCCCACTCGAACGAGCGGCGGAGGCGTTTGCGCGCATGATGGACTCCAAAGCCCGGTTCCGCTCTGTACTTGTGATGGGCAAACACTGACATCGCAGATCGATATCCGCCCTCTCTTTCGAGCAGGGCGGTTTTTCGTTACCACAGGTAAGCGCCGGCGAGTGTGCCAAGCGTAAGACCTGTCAACGCCCCGAACGCGAAGTAGGCGCCCGGGAAATACACGAGTTCGACATGGGCGTCTGCATAGGGTTGATCGGTGTCTTCGCTGGATGCGCTCGCCATGCCGTAGACCGGGCGACTGTACAGCACGTACACGCCATTTGGCGTGACCGCATGCACGATGCCGTGATACACTCGTCCGTTCGCGTGATGCAAGTAGATGGGTCGACCGATACAGCGCTTGGCTTGATAGTACAACGGGTGGTACACATTGTTCCCCCCTCTCCACCTCCATCTTATGTGGCGTTGGTGCCGTGCGAGTGGGGGGATTGATCAGTAACTAAAATTTTGCTTTTTCTTTACTAAACCATATTTTTATGATATGATATATGTATGTTAATAAGTTTAGAAGAAGCAGCGAAATTGTTGGGTGTATCAAAAAGCACGATGCGTCGTTGGGAAGAAGAAGGCCGTTTGAATCCGGAACGAACCCCCGGCGGTCATCGTCGGTATCGGTCTGAAGAATTAATGCAGATGGCACAGCATCCGCCTTCTGAAAACGGGAGAACCACGATTGCTTATGCGCGAGTGTCTAGCCACGATCAAAAAGCAGACTTGGAAAGGCAGGCGATTTTGTTATCAGAGTTCTGCACGAAAAACGGCTGGTCACATGAGGTCATTCGCGATTTAGGTTCCGGTCTTAATTACCACAAAAAAGGTTTGAGAGAGCTTTTGCAACGGATCATGCGAAATAATGTAGAACGTCTGGTCATTACTCATAAGGATCGACTGCTACGGTTTGGCGCGGAACTCGTCTTTGCCATTTGTGAAGAGTTTCAAACCGAAGTCGTCATTGTGAATAAGTCC
>JAJZCL010000071.1 GCA_021846165.1 Bacillota bacterium
AAGGGGGTAGTGGGGCGAGTGAAGGCTCCTCTGGTCGTGCAATATGACGCTAGAAACTCCCACCTCAACGCGACAGCGTAGGTGGGGGAGGATTCATTGGAAGCCAGTATTTTGGCATCGCGCCTATTACGCAGGAAGCGTAGGCCACGCAAGTTTAGAAACGGTAAAACGATATGTAGAATCTCAAGGTGTGTAAACGCCCGCTTGACCCTCCACCTGTCGCTTCGCGCCCAGGTGGGGGAATGCGCGGGCTGAATGTTCATCAATCCCCAGTTCCTGCCGTGATCGACGAATTAGTCGCCAGAGCTACTGATTTGATGGCATCGGTACTGCCTGCAATAAGAGAGACCGCGCATTGAAAAAGGTGCTTGCTGTCATCGCTAAAAATCGAAATGGCAATTGTAGTGACATAAATTAACTTCCAATTACAAAACGGTTAACTCCTTCTTTCCATTCTGTCATACTTATCCTATGTTTATTCGTGAGAGTCATACGACAAATAAAAAAACTGGCGTTTCCTATGCTTCTTACAAGGTTGCCAGTTTGTCACCGGAACATACGTGCCTGTGAACGGCAGCATGGTCATGGATTAAGCGGAGATTTTCCTTACACACATGCACGGGTCATCGCCACACGGATCGACCCGCGCATGGCATCACCTTCACACGAGGCGATGGTTGGCGTAATTCGCCAATTGAACACGGTTCTTAATGTGCAATTTAGCCATGATGTTTTTCAAGTGATTTTTCACCGTATTTTCCGAGATGAATAACCTCGCGGCAATTTCCCGGTTCGTCGCCCCCCTGCTCACCAACCCCAAAATTTCACTTTCCCGAGCCGTAAGCACCGATTCCATTTCGTCGTGTTTGGCATGCGGCAAAGAACCAAGCTTAAACTCATTCAACAGCCGTTCGGCCATGTTCCTCGATATCGGCGCATCCCCATCCAGTATCCCATGCAAATAAGAGATCCAGTCCTTCGGAGCGAGTCGTTTGACCAGATACCCCTGTGCACCGCAACGAATGGCTTCCAACAGATCCGCCGGATCATCAGACACGCTCAACATCACCACATACACATACGGCAAGTCTCGTTTGATTCGCATCGTGGCCTGCAATCCATCCATCACGGGCATGTTAATATCCATTAAGATGAGATCCGGCATCATTTCACTCGCCAATTGGACGGCTTCCAACCCATTGGTTGCTTCGGCGACAATGCGAAATTGCGGCTCTGACTCCAGAATCATCTGAGCTGCTTCGCGAGCGCGCACGCTATCGTCTGCAATGATAAGATCATATACCTTCAAAACGACAACTCCATTTCAACGTCATCACTTCTACACGGAAAATCCGCCAAAAATCTGATTCAGCCATGTCGTGATGTTTGTCATTTTACCGGTCACAAGCAGAATCCCCATGACGACCAGAATCCCACCCCCCACTTGACTGATTCGTTCACTGTACTTCAGCAACCAGCGCGAAGACCCAAGCGTATAGGCAAGGATCAAAAACGGCAAAGCAAAGCCCAGCGCATAAAAAAACATCAAAAACATCCCGCTACTTTCACTGGTAGCCGCAAGCGCGATCACGGCAGCGAGAATGGGGCCGATGCAGGGAGTCCATCCGGCGGCAAAACTGACGCCCACGATAAACGCCCCGAGATAACCGGCGGGTTTGGTTCGCAAGTTCCACTTTGCTTCACGCATAAAAAAGTCCCATTTGATGATTTTCATCAAAATCAGCCCCATCACAATGACAATGGCGCCACCAACCATACTGATGACATTGCGGTACTCGGAAAACAAGATCCCCAGCAAACTGGCGGAGGTTCCCAGCGCAACAAAAATCACCGAGAAGCCTAGCACAAAAAACACAGCGTGGCTCAGTGCCTTGCGACGCACTTCCTTGGTCACGACCGTTGCATTTCCGTGACTGAACGATACGCCAGAAATATAGGAGATGTAAGTGGGATAAAGAGGAAGAACGCAGGGGGACACAAAGGATAAGAGTCCCGCCAGAAACGCAATCCAAATGGTCGGATTCGCCATCGAATCGATTGCCACCTTTGCTGATGGAATATAAAAAAGAATGCCATATCCTTACGCACACAAAAAATAGCCTATTAGAGCCATTTCCAAAAAAATAGTCTATCATGCCTAATCATGCGGATCCGAATGCACGATACCACTTAGTCTTTGACGACTCGAATACTGGTTCCTTGTTCATTCGATTCGATGTATGCGGTTGCATCGACGTCCAGCGCACGGTTCTTGATGATATCAAAACCGTACTGGTTCCCCCGTCGTTGCCTTGTATTGAACCCCACACCATCGTCTTGAATTTCAAATACCCATTGGGCGGGGGTACCGAGAGGCATCGCTGCAAGGTTCACAGACACGGAAGAGGCAAACGCGTGTTTACGGATGTTCGTTATCGCCTCTTGTAGAATCCCAAACAGTTGTATTTGCTCCTTGGCTTCAAGCGCTACGGTTTCGCAAATATCGACCGTCCAGCGGGTTTCCCCTTGGAAAAACGCCTTTTCCAAATAGCTCTGAATGCGTTCTTTGAAATTTAACGTGAGATCCGTTTCTTGCCTAAGATTGAAGATCGCTTGGCGGACGTTTTCATCCATCTCCCTAAGCGGTAAAAGAAGTTCGTCCCACGCGCTTGCGTCATTGGCGTTTTTGGCGCTCGCCTGCCGAATCGATTCGATCTTGACCCCCATATAGAAAATCGATTGCGCAATCCGGTCATGCAGTTCCCTCGCCAAGCGTTCTCTCTCTTCCATAATCGCACGTTTTTCCCTTTCTAGACTGAGGGAGCGTTCCACCTGCTTGAAGCGAGCGAACAGCCCCTGTGAAATGATGGCGATGCTGATGGCCGTCAATCCTGCGATCATCCAATTGCCTGTCTGAAGCGACACATATGGAATGCAAAACGTATGCCTCAGATACTCGAATCCAAGTACAATAAGAGTGGGGAAAAGTAACAAAGAAATTCTGATTTGAAGCGATTTCATACGTTCCTCCAAAAGAGCGAATTGAACCCAAAGCTATAATCAAGGATAACTCGCACTCATAACATGGCTCTTTCGGACTATTTCCACGATGAATATTTGTTGGAAAAATGATAGCAAGGTTTGCTGTCTTCAAGAAAGGTCGGGTAGTGAGTGAGTATCGTCCGATTATTACGCCGTCATTGGTTGCTTGCTACCACCATTGCGACCTTTTTGATCATCATCAGCGGCATCATGTTCGACTCTCTACAAAGAACAACCGCCCCCATTCTCCCCGTCGTTGGGAAAGCATATGATTTTTCCCTCGTGAATTCGAATGGTCAACGCGTGACTTTGGACGACTCCGCAGGGAAGGTGAGGCTTGTTGCGTTCATTTACACTAGGTGTACCACTATTTGTCCAGCCACAACCTCTGAGATGGTCAAGCTGCAAAAAAGCATGACCAACAACGGACTCATCGGAAACCGGGTGGAGTTGATATCGATCACGATCGACCCGAAGTTCGACACAGAGGCCATTCTGCGCAAATATAAGGAAGAATTCGGGGCTTCATCGACAGGGTGGGAGTTCCTTACAGGCACGCAACCGTCTATCGATCAGACATTAAAAAAGTATGGTGTGTACGCCATGAAGATCAGCAAGACACAGTACGTCCATACCGTCGCTGAGTTTTTAATTGATGAGCGAGGTAACATTCGCAAAGTGTATGGAACGAATTTCTTAGAATCTGGTGTAGAGAATGACATCGAAACCCTCGCGCGTTCAGAATGACCAATATCGGCATCCGATTTTCCGAATTCCACCTCCCCCTCAGTGTTTGAACATCGATTTGACCACAAACCCCACGTTGGCTGGGCGTTCTGCCAGGCGCCGCATAAAGTACCCGTACCAGTCGACACCGTATGGCACATAGACGCGCACTGTGTACCCTTCAGTCGCCAGATCCACCTGCAATGGCGTGCGAATGCCGTACAGCATCTGGAACTCAAACTGACTGCGTGGAATCGACCGATCAATCACCCACTGTTGGACGTGGCGAATGATCGCCTCATCATGCGTGGCGACCGCGGTGTAATTGCCGTTTAGCAAGTGCTGATCAATCAATTTGACGAAGTTCTTGTCCACATCCGCCTTGTCGGGAAACGCCACGGAAGACGGTTCCTTATAAGCGCCTTTCACCAGTCTGAGATTGGGATGGAATTCGTTCAAGTCGGCAATGTCCTGCTCACTTTTATACAAATACGCCTGAATCACCAGTCCAACCGTTTCCCCAAACTCCCGCCGCAGTATTTTGAAGAGTTCGATCGTGATCTCGTTGTGCGCGTAGTCTTCCATATCGATGCGCACAAAAGTCCCGTATTGCTTGGCTCGCGCAAGAATGCGGCGCAGGTTCGAAAGGCAAAGATCCCTGGAAATGTCCAGTCCCAGTTGCGTCAACTTTAACGACAAGTGCGAGTGGAGTTCATTCTCTTGGATCGCGTCAAGCGTTCGCAGGCACGCCTCCGCAGAAGCCTTCGCCTCTTCTTCGCTGCCGACAAATTCTCCAAGGTGATCGAGCGTCGCCAGAATCCCCTTCTGATTGAGCGTTTTCACCGCCTGAACCGCAGCCTCGATCGTTTCCCCGGCGACAAATCGGTTAGCGCCAAGCCTCAACCCGTACCTTTTCGCCAGTGCGTTGCTGGATTGACTTTTTGCCAAATAAAGCAGCGTGTTTCGCATCACTTGCACCTTTACGATCTCCTTCCATCTCAGCTCTTCAGATTGACAAGCGGATCAACTCCGTAATCAGCGCCGCCAACTCATCGGGAGGAATGTCTTTCCCATTCTTGATCCACTGTTCCAGAATACTGAGGGCGACGCCCCGACGGATCGCCACAAAGTACCCAAAATACTGCTCAATCGTTGCATTCAAGTTCTGAACCGCCGGCGCATTGCGTTCAAACATGCGCTCAAACGAGCGATTGACGATTTCGCTGCGCCCCACTTTGTAAAGAATCTCAATAATCAACGATTTCGTGTACCAGTAACGAAGAAATGGCTTAAATAGGCTTCCAGGTTCCCTGTCATGCATTACGCCCAGTGTTTTATCATACTCCAACAAGTATTCATAAAAACCGACAAACGCTTCGTCACACTTCCACTCCAGTATATCGTCGATCGCATCGAAGTTACGGTAAAATGTCGCCCTGCCCAAATTAGCGCGGGTCACAATCTCTGTAACCGTCAAATCCTGATACGATTTTTCCTTGATGAGTGCGATGAGCGCCTCATACATCATTTCACTCGATTGCAGTGAGCGCCGGTCGTTTTTAATATGATACATTTCCAGCCCCCTTGTATCACATTTTAAAAAACATTGACGAATCGAACTAATTTTACTACAACTAACATGTAAATGCGAATCATATGTATTGTAGCGATCGATATACAGAACACTTGTATCGATAAGCCATGTTGGGAGGGTCCCCATTGCATCGTCAACACATTTTACGAATCAGCGCTGCCACCATCGCACTCGTCGGCGTCACAGGCGCGTTGTCGGGTTGCGGCACCAGATCAGGCAACACGACTACTGTCGCACAAAATCCACCCGTTTCGATGGAAACCGTTCGCGCACAGTCACTTTTGCAAACCCTATCTTTTACTGGAGAGATTACGCCCTATGTGCAGACGTCCCTATCTGCCGCAACACCCGGACTGCTGTCCGTCGTCCTCGTGAGGGCGGGTCAAACCATCCACGCAGGCCAGGTCGTAGCCAAACTCGATACATCGCAGAATGTCGCGCAGGTGAACGCGCTCAAGCAGGCGCAAGCAGCGGTAGTGACCGCAAAAACCAATTATCAGAATGCGTTGACTGGCAACACCAGCGCGTTGAATCAGGCGCTCTCCGCCGAAAATGCCGCAAAGACGTCGTATCAGAACGCAAAAATGCTTTACGCCGACCGCACTGCAAGCAAGTCCCAACTCATCACCGCGCAAAACGCCGTTGCCGAAGCGAAAGCCGGCGTTCAAGCGGCGCAGGCCAACCTGCAAAAGGCGCAACTGCAACAACAGTCCCTTTTAAATGGAGGTGGAACTGGTCAGGATCTGATCAGCTTGCAGACCATCGTGAACGAAGACGAGCAGGCCTTGCAAACCGCCAATGACAGCCTTACGGTAGCGAAGCAGAACGAATCGATCCTACAGCAACAGCTTAATCAGGATGAAACACAGTTTGGCAGCATCACGCAGGCGCAGGTACAAAATGCATACGCGCAGTACCAATCGGCTCTATCCAACTTCAACGCCTGGCAGAATGGCGCCTATGCGGGGCAAAACCCTTACACCACATCACTCAACTCGCTGTCCACCGTGTATTCATTTGACAGCAACGGCTACAACACGCTGCAGGCAACCCGACAGCAGTACAATCAGGCGGTGCAGGCGGTCAATCAGAGTCAGACCCAGGTTGCGAGTACGGAGGCGGCGCTCGCCGCCGCGCAAAAAAACCTTACCGACGCGAACCCTCCCACATCAAGCAACGCCACTGCGCAGGCGAACGCGCTGGTTAACGTCGCGCAGGCCGCACTGAATCAGGCGAATGCGCAGTATCAGGCAGCCGAAAATTCACTACAATCGGCGCAACAACTGTACAATGACCGCACACAGGCAAAGACGCAAATGAACAGCGCTACTGCCGCTCTCAACCAGGCAACTGTCAACGCGAATAACGCCAAATTGCAGGGGCAATCCCAGATTAAAAGCGCCTCCGCCGCCCTGAACCAGGCGAATGTCGGCACAAACGAAGCGGCATCAGCGCTTTCTCTGCAAATCAAAGACGACAATGTCGTCAGTCCGATCGCGGGCAAAGTGGTGAGCGTGAGCGCTCAGGCGGGGGAAACCGTCGAGCCGCAGATCCCGATTTTGACTGTCGCCACAACGAGTCCCGTCATCGCCACACTTAACGTACCTGAGTCGGATATCCGCCTCCTCCCCGTTGGCACGAACGTCAATGTCAACCTCCCAGCCTTAACGCAAACGTTTGCCGGGAAGGTGATCGACATCCGACCACAGACCGATCCAACTACCAACGAATACCAGGTGGATGTCAAACTCGCTACAACCGACCCGCAAATCCTCTCTGGCATGCAGGCGCAGGGAACGTTAACGTACCGCAACAAAAGAAAAAGCATCTACGTTCCCGCGCAAAGCGTGATCATTCTAACGAACGGCGGAGATGAGGTGTTTCTCGTCAAAAACGGAGTCGCGTACAGTCAGTTTGTTCAAATCGGCGCGATGACCGCAAACCAGTATCAGATCACCTCTGGTCTTCAACCCGGCGACCAACTTGTGATATCTGGGCAAAACTACCTAACAAGCGGCCAAAAGGTGCAAATCGAACCCGCCTCGCACGGCGGCGTGCGCAAAGGGGCGACAAGCAAATGAAAATCACCGATTTTTCGTTACGCCACCCCGTCACGCTTTGGATGGCGGTGCTTGCCATTACGATTGCAGGGTTCGTGGCCGTCACCACCCTGCCGCTCAGTCTGTTCCCTAACCTCAACCTGCCCATTGCCACCGTCGTGACCAAGTGGCCTAGCGCGTCGCCGACCGAGGTGGAGCAACAAATCACCAATCCACTGGAAACCAAGTTTCAGAGTCTATCGGACGTCACGCAGATGACGTCGACCTCTTCGCAAGGCAGCAGCATCATCGTCCTTGAGTTCAACTTCGGCGCCAATCTTCAGGAAAAATTAAACGACATACGCAGCGATGTCAGCCAGGTGCAAAACCAGTTGCCTACCGACAGCGATCCCCCTGTGGTTGAACAGTACAACCCCAACAGCACGCCGATCATGACCCTGTCGCTCTCGTCGACATCAGGCACACTCGCCGAGGTATCGGACGTCGCTAACAACGTCCTCGTGCCTGCGTTCCAGCACTTAAGCGGCGTCGGCCAGGTCAACGTAAATGGAGGTTTGACCCGTCAGGTAACGGTCACCGTCAACCCTGCCAAGTTGCAGTACGATCATCTTGGCATCCAACAAGTCGTTCAGGCGATCGCGAGCGACAACTTTAACGCGCAGGTGGGTCAGTCCACGCGCGGCAACGAGTTGATCCCTTTGCAAATCGACGGTCAATTCTCCAGCGTCAGTCAACTGACGAGCATCCCGATCCCCGTCGGCAGTCAATCTGTCACGCTTGGCAGTTTGGCGGCAGTGCAATTTGGAAACGCAGATGTGAACATGACGGCAACCGTCAACGGTCGACCTACCGTTACCCTTGACATCATCGAAACCAGCAACGCCAATACGGTGCAAGTGTCTAACGAAGTCCACCAATCCATCGATCAGTTGCAAAGCACACTGCCAAGCGACGTACACCTGACGGTGCTGAACGACTCCGCGCAAGTGATTCGCGCCTCTGTAGCCACCGTCGCTTTGCACACGTTTTTGGGCTTTTTATTTGGCATCCTTATCATCCTGTTGATTTTGCGCAGTATCCGCACCACTGTCGTCGTCATCTTGGCCATACCGATTGCCATGCTGGCTACATTCGCCTTGATGTATACCGCGCAGATCACGCTCGACACCATGACGCTTGGCAGTCTCGCCGTCGGTCTCGGCTCACTCGTCGATTTTTCAATTGTCGTACTCGAAAGCATCTTTCGCGCTCGCAAGCGCGGCCTTGATTCGTACGTCGCCGCATCTGTCGGAACCAAAGAAGTGGGACTCGCAGTGTTTGCGGCGGCTCTCGCCCAGATCTGCGTGTTTGCCCCGTCCATCTTCACCCCCGGCATCGCTCGCCAATTTTTCGGCCCGATCGCGATCACGGTGAGCTTTGCGCACATCGGCGCCTTGATCATCGCGATCACGGTGACACCTTACTTAGCCGCCAAGGTGCTGCGCCCGGCTCGCTTTGAGTTGCCCGAAACCACCCCCGGCGTCGAAACCCCGTTTCGTTGGTGGGCACCATTTGACTGGTCGGGATTTGCTATGCACTGGCTCACCAAAACGTATCGAATCGGTCTAAGTTGGGCACTGCACCACCGCAAGACGATCATCACTGCGACTGCGGCGCTCTTTCTCGTCAGCCTCACTTTATTCCCAAAAATAGGATTCCAGTTGTATGCTACCGTCTATCAGAACCAGATCGCTGTCAACATCACGGCACCAGAAGGTACGAGCCTGAACGCGACCAAGCAACTAGCTGATCAAGTCGTGCAACTCGGCAAATCCCATCTGCATCACCTGGCGTCGACTTATATCCTGATCGGAAGCCAGGGATCAAGTACGGGAGTCGTGTCCAACCTTGGCCAGGTTACGTTTACCTTTTCAGGAAACAGCACGACACACCTGGAACAAACCGCTTACCAGTTCCAGTCGCTTGTCAACACCATTCCAGGTGCGCAGTTTCTTGTCGAACCTGTCGCCGAGCAGAGCGGCAGCGTTGCCAGCAATTCGATCGCCGTCACAGTTCAAGGAGCGAATCTCAACCTTTTGAAGACTCTCAGCGATCAAGTTGCCAACATCATGAAAGCCACACCGGGACTGCAAAACGTGTACAATAGCATGGATAATGGCGAACCCACGTACCAACTGCAACTGAACCAAGCGGCCATGAATCGCTACGATCTCACAGAAACACAGGTCGAAACCGCACTCCGGCAAGCATTTAACGGATACAAAACGGCGACGTACTGGCAAGGTGACAACCCGTACAACATCATCGTCCAGTTTCCCGAGTCTTTCTCGCGCAACATCGCAGATTTGTCCACCGTCACGGTCGTCAACGCAAGTGGGCAACAAGTCCCGCTCTCCGACCTTGTGGCATTGCAACTCACCAGTCAAAACGTCACGATTGACCACACCAACACGATCCGCAGCGTCAACATCACGGCAGACCTTTACCGCACCTCATCTACACTTATCGAAAAACAACTGAACAAGGCATTTGCCTCTCTGCGCATGCCACCTGGCTACCAAATTTCGTACGGCATTCAAAGCTCGTTCGTCAACAGCGCGCTTGCCGACCTCGGCATCGCGTTTCTAGTGGCGGTGGCACTGGTCTACGCCATCATGGCGAGCCTGTTCGAGTCGCTGATCACACCGCTCGTCATCTTGTTTTCACTGCCGCCGACGTTTATCGGCGCCGCATTTGGGCTGTTTCTGACACATAGGAGTCTTGATACGGCAGCTCTCATCGGTGCGATTATGGTGATTGGACTCGTTACGAACAACGCCATCGTGCTGATTGAGTATACGAACCAGTTGCGAAAACAGGGGGCAAGTTTGCAGGAGGCTCTGCTCGAAGCGGGACCGATTCGCCTGCGTCCGATCCTCATGTCTAGTTTGACGACCGTGCTGGCGATGCTGCCACTGGTACTCGGGTTCGGAACCGGAGCGGCCACCCTCGACAGATC
>JAJZCL010000072.1 GCA_021846165.1 Bacillota bacterium
CCATAACGCAAAAGCACACAGGAAAGCGACGGGGGCGGAGATTCTCGCGCAGATGGATCATCGAATCGATGCGTTTGTGGCGGGGGTTGGTAGCGGCGGGACGATGATGGGAGTGGGAGAGGCGATTCGGAATGCGTTGCCGCGCTGTCGGGTGATCGCTGTAGAGCCTTACCATTCTCCTGTGCTATCGGGCGGGAAGCCTGGCAAAACGGCGATTCAAGGGATTGGAGTAGGGTTTGTTCCGGAAATTTTCAACATCAAAAAAATCGATCGTGTCATCACCGTGACGGATGAGGAGGCGTTTGCACACGCGCGGGAACTGGCACGCACAGAAGGAATATTGGCGGGCAGCAGTTCTGGGGCGAACGTGTGCGCCGCATTGCGGGTTGCAAAAGAGCTTGGAGTCGGCAACAGGGTGTTGACGGTTGCGCCATCCAGCGGGCCTTTTTTTGGAGATGGTAAAAGTTAATGAACACGACGAAAGTGATGGGAATCCTCAATGTGACGCCCGATTCGTTTTCGGACGGGGGAAGTTATGATTTGCCCGATCGTGCGCTGGCGCATGCCGTGGAGATGCAGGATGCGGGCGCTGATTGGATTGATATTGGCGCCGAATCAACACGCCCCGGATTCCTCCCTCTGAGTGTAACGAAAGAGTGGTCGCGATTGGAAAATGTCCTCCCTTTGCTACTTAAAACGTTAGTGATTCCGGTATCTATAGACACTTATAAGGCAGATATCGCGGCGCGCGCACTGGAGCTTGGCGTAGCGATGGTCAACGATGTTTGGGGGGGACTCGCCGATCCGAATATGTTCAAGGTGGTCGCTGAGTCGAACGCCCTCTACGTACTCATGCACAACTCAACCAAAGAGCCGTTTCCAGGCGTCGATCCGGTGCGAAAAGTACGGGAACAACTGGAGCGTCGCATAGAACTCGCGCTTGCCGCCGGAATGGAGGAGAGGCAGATCATCCTTGATCCGGGCATCGGCTTTGGTAAGACTCAACCGCAAAACCTGATGTTGATCAACCGCTTGAATGAATTGAAAATTCCTCCTTTCCCGTTGCTGATCGGTCCCTCGCGCAAGTCGGTCATTGGTCATGTGCTGGATCTGCCGGTTGAAGAGAGACAGGAAGGAACGGCGGCTGCCGTTGCGGTTTCGATTGCCAGAGGCGTCGATTTCATTCGTGTGCATGATGTTCGCGCGATGGCGAGGGTTGCCAGGATGGCGGATGCCATCGTGGGGCAAGTGGTGGCGCAATGAACGCAAGTGTGTACGATCTGGCGCTGGGTTCGAATTTGGGCAAGCGAATGGGGTATTTGCAGGCCGCCGTTGAATTGTTGGCGTGTATGCCAGATTTAGAAATGCAAATGGTCTCGTCAGTTTATGAAACGGAACCCGTCGGTTATACAGACCAGGGGGCGTTTTTGAACATGGCGCTAAAAGTGAAGTCAGTACTTTCGCCGTTTGAAATGCTGGAACTTTTGCTTGCCACAGAAAAGCGACTCGGGCGCGTGCGGACGTTCCAGAACGCTCCGCGCACCATCGATTTGGATTTGATTTTTGCGGGCAATCTTGTGATTCATTCCGCGCCAATCCTGACGATTCCGCATCCGCGCATGCACGAAAGGGCGTTTGTGCTTGCGCCGCTAAAGGAGATTGCCGCCGATCAGGTGCATCCCGTTTTGCAATTAACGGTGGCAGACTTGTACGATCGTGTAACAGGGAAGGAGGGGGTGCGTTGGTACTCGATACCTTTTCCAAGCGACTCCGTGCGTACAGGAAACTAAAGCACCTCACGCAAAATGAGTTTGCGAACGTGATGGGTGTGTCGAAGGCGGTTGTGGGTGGATGGGAACGCGGCACGCGCGAACCGACGGAAGCGCAGTTTGAAGAAATGATGAGGGTACTCAACGTCACGCGCGATGACCTTGGTTTGACGATGGATTAACTTTTGTCCAAAAGGTGATGGCATGATTTTGCAATTTTCGTCTGACAGACTAGTCATTGGCGGTGTTGAACTTGACAATCGCGTGGTGCTGGCGCCTATGGCGGGGGTCACCAATCCAGCCTTTCGCAACATCGCCAAGCGCCTGGGCGCAGGGCTTGTTTGTGCGGAAATGGTGAGCGATAAGGCGCTTATTTTCAAAAACGCAAAAACGTCTGGGATGCTGCAAATACTGCCTGATGAACACCCGGTGAGCCTCCAACTCGTCGGTAAAGACATCGACACGATGGTGCGGGCGGCAGAAATGGTGGCGGCGGGAACCAATGCAGATCTGATTGACATCAATATGGGGTGTCCTGTGTTGAAAATCTCCAAAAACGGTGCCGGTGCCGCTTTGGCGAGGGATCCGCAGTACGCGGCGAAAATTGTCGAAGCGGTGGTAAGGCGTGTCGACCGAACAGTCACTGTCAAGTTTCGCAAAGGCTGGGACGATGAACACGTGAATGCTGTTGAAGTGGCGAAAGCGGTCGAAGCGGCGGGTGCGCGGGCGGTCACCGTGCATGGGCGCACGGCGAAGCAAATGTACGCAGGCAAGGCCGACTGGTCGGTGATTCGCGAGGTCAAGGCGTCAGTGTCGATTCCGGTGATCGGAAATGGCGATGTGGAATCGCCTCAAGACGCAAAAAGGATGCTGGATCAAACCGGGTGCGACGGTGTCATGATTGGGCGGGGCGCGCTTGGCAACCCGTGGATATTTAGAGAAGTGTCGCACTACTTGGCTACTGGTGAACTTTTGTCGAAACCGTCGCTGCATGAGCGTATGCGGGTGGCGATGGAACACCTTGCACTGCTTGTCGAAGACAAGGGGGAGTATATCGGAGTTCGAGAAATGCGTAAGCACGCGGGGTGGTATATCCGCGGCGCACACGCTGCGGCGATGTGGCGAGATCGCCTCAATCGAATAGAGAGTGTCACGGAGATGATGGAAGTGATGATGCGGATTGCGGAATCGGCAACTGTATAATCACGGTTGCTTTGGCGGACAATAGCACGCGTAAATGACGCTGCGTTTTGACTCAAAGCAAAGGGAATTGTGGCGAATTGGGAGGGAATTGGTTGCGTTGACAGCGTGACAGTGTTGACCTATAATTTCCGAAGATTCTTAAACTCATAATCTAAGCGAACACTGTCAGGATTAAGGCTGGCAGTGTTTTATCACCTACGCATGAAAGCCCCTGCTTGTTTCGGGGCGCACAGTAAGGTGTTCGCCGTTGAGCAAATCTCCGGTATATACTGCCTATATAGAAAGAAGGTGACGGTAGGTGTACTTGACGCAGAGTAACCTTGCTAAAGGACTCAATAAAGTTGAATCCGAATCCTTGCGTGAAGTGTGCAGGTACGCGAAGAGTCCTTGCAACGTTGGTCTGTCCCCCGTTTGGGGGACGCAGTAGCGATGGGGAGTGTCAACGAAATGGCTAGCAGTTTTTCTGAAGGAGCGAATGGAAATGTCTGAAAAGGAAGTCCTCTTGACCCCTGCGGGGTTAAAAAAATTAGAAGAGGAACTGGAAAACCTTAAATCCGTGAAGCGCAAAGAGGTAGCGGAGCGCATTAAACTGGCGATCAGTTATGGGGATATAAGTGAAAATTCCGAATATGAGGACGCGAAAAATGAACAGGCCTTTGTTGAGGGTCGCATTATTACACTGGAGAAGATGCTGCGTAACGCAAGGGTAATCCATGAAGAGGAAGTGGATACGCGGGTGGTCAGCATCGGATCGACCGTAAAGGTGCGGGATGTGGAATTTGATGAGGACATTGAGTATGTCATCGTCGGTTCGGCGGAATCGGATCCGATGGAGAACAAGATTTCCAATGAGTCTCCCGTCGGCAGGACGCTGCTTGGGAAGAAGGTCGGTGCGAAGGTCGAGGTGCAGGCGCCGGACGGCAAGATTGAGTACGAAATACTTGAAATTCACAAGTAATTACGGTACAACGATGCGAGACGAGTGTTGTCGTCGACGATAAGGTCGGCGACTTTAGTATGAGGAGTGGCGATGTTGATTCGAGATCACGAAAAAGGCGCAAATTCGGAAGAGAGCGAGAGTTCAGTCGATGTGTTAAGTGCCCGCAGGGCGAAACTGAACGAGTGGTATCGGCTCGGTGTTGAGCCGTTTGGCGCACGTTATGAGGTGACGCACCGCTCGGCGGACATTCAGCGCAAGGCGGAACCGCTTTCGAATGAAACCCTTGAGACGCACAAGATGAACGTAAAAATGGCGGGACGTATCATGTCTTTCCGGGGGCACGGCAAGGCGACGTTTGCGCACATCATGGACATGGATGGCATGATTCAGGTATACGCAAAATTAGATCAATTGGGCGAGGGGCTGTATCGTCAGTTTGAATTGCTCGACATCGGCGACTTGATTGGCGTCGAGGGGTATGTGTTTAAGACGAGGCGAGGAGAAACGACGATTCACATTGAGCGTTTTACGCTGCTCGCCAAATCACTGCGTCCATTGCCAGAGAAGTGGCATGGTCTGCGTGACGTAGAGATGCGTTACCGCCATCGCTATGTGGATTTGATCGTCAATCCGGGCGTTCGCGAAACATTTGTCACGCGTAGTCGAATCATTCAGTCGATGCGTCGTCACCTGGAGGCGCAGGGTTTTCTAGAGGTGGAAACGCCGACGCTGCACACTGTGGCGGGCGGCGCTGCGGCGAAGCCTTTTCGCACGCATCATCATGCGCTCGATATGGAACTGGTGCTGCGCATTGCGCTTGAATTGCATCTAAAGCGCCTGATTGTGGGCGGCCTGGAGCGGGTGTATGAAATTGGTCGCGTGTATCGAAACGAAGGCATCTCAACGCGCCACAACCCGGAATTCACAATGATGGAACTGTATGCGGCGTACATGGATTTTCAGGACATGATGAGGTTAACCGAGGAACTCATTGAGCAAATCGCGCTGGATGTGCGCGGCACGACAGAGATTGAATACAACGAGCAAGCATTGCAATTGAAAGCGCCGTGGCGACGTGCGCATATGGTGGATTTGATTCGCGAAGCGACGGGCGTTGATTTTTTTGCCGTCAACGACACGGAAACGGCGAAACACCTTGCGAGGGAACACGGGGTACACTTGCAAGCAATGTATGAGTACGGACACATTGTCAACGAGTTTTTTGAGCAAAAAGTGGAGGCGACGCTGGTACAACCGACGTTTGTGTATGGGCACCCTGTCGAAATTTCGCCGCTCGCAAAGAAGAACGCTGATGATCCGCGCTTTACCGACCGTTTTGAATTATTCATCATGGGGCGCGAATACGCGAATGCGTTCAGTGAGTTGAACGATCCCATCGATCAGCGCGAGCGTTTTCTGGCGCAGCTTGAAGAGCGGAACAAGGGCAACGATGAAGCGCATGAGATGGATGAGGATTTTGTGATGGCGTTGGAGTATGGGATGCCGCCAACGGGGGGACTGGGGATTGGCGTGGATCGTTTGGTGATGCTGCTGACGGATCAACCGTCGATTCGCGATGTGTTGCTCTTTCCGTTGCTGCGTCCGGAATAAGTCGCAAAATTTAATCATACTCGTTTTCGTCAAGGTGCTTGCATTCATACGGAGATGTCGTTATAATGATAAAGTGTTGTGCGGAAGTGGCTCAGGGGTAGAGCATCGCCTTGCCAAGGCGAGGGTCGCGGGTTCGAATCCCGTCTTCCGCTCCATTTTATTTACGGGCCTATAGCTCAGTTGGTCAGAGCGGCCGGCTCATAACCGGTTGGTCCTAGGTTCGAGTCCTAGTGGGCCCACCTATTTAGGTTGTGCCCGTAGCTCAGCTGGATAGAGTGTTTGACTACGAATCAAAAGGTCGGGAGTTCGAATCTCTCCGGGCACGCCATTGATTCATCAATCATATGCGGGTATAGTTTAGCGGTAAAACGACAGCCTTCCAAGCTGTAGTTAGGGGTTCGACTCCCCTTACCCGCTCCAACGTGAAAAACCGCGCCAATTCAACAAAAATCCGCTATCAGGTTGGAAGTAATCTGGTAGCGGATTTGCTATTTGATCTAGGAAGTGTGAATGAGATTTAGCGCATTTCCAGTGCAATCAAGGTCGCGTCATCACTCCACTGCGTCTTTCCCGCGAAACTTACAATCGCTTCAATGAGGTGATCCACAAAATCATGAACTTCGCGGCCATGGTGTTGCGTCATTGCTGCTATCACACGATGGGTAGAAAACACCTCGCCTTGATCGTTGAATACTTCTGTAAGCCCGTCAGAATACACCAATAATTTGTCGCCCGGCGTCAATTGCTGCGTATAGGTGGCAAACGAAGTGCCTTTGATAATCCCCAGCGGCATGTTACCGTCTTGTAATGCCTCAATGTCCCCGTTCTCGTGAACGAGCAGAGGCGACGGGTGTCCACCTTTTGCATACTTCAACACCAGCGTGGACAGGTCGAGTACGCCGTAAAATAAAGTAAAGTAAGACTCGGTAATTTGAAAGTCGCTAAACCGCTCATTAATGACGGTGAGCAAATCGCCGGGGCGCAGAGCGACAGCTCGATCTTTGCCGTTTTCTATCGGATGCAGGTAATAATTGATGGCGAACGCATTCAAGGCCGCCGAAACGCCATGTCCCATGACATCAAGGACGTAAAACCCCAAATGATGATCATCGAGAGAGATCACATTCAACATATCGCCAGCCAAAAAATCGCAAGGAATGTACTTCCACACCACGTTCACGCTTTTGAAATTTGGCAAATGATGCGGCAAAAACGCTTGTTGCAAAGCGGCCGCCACTTCCATTTCACTTTGAATGCGGATCTGGTTGGCGCGAATCATCGCTTCCATGTCGAGTTTTTCCGTGATGTCCTGAAGCGTTCCAATGATGCCTTGCGAGGGATGGTCAGGATCTAACCAGGCGCCCGTCACATCGGCGATAAGAGGGTTGCCATCTTTTTTTTGGAAATGATACTGCATCGTGACCATGCCAGTTGGTGATGCCTCCAACTGTTGATAAAAAGTTTCGAACATCCGAAACTGTTCTTCTGTATGGAACAAAAAACGCGTGCTTTGCCCGATAATCTCCTCTTCTTCATACCCAAACAAATCTAAGATTCTTCGACTCACTCTGTGAATGATTCGGTGATTAATTAGGAAGATTCCAATTGCCATGTTGTTGATCAGGTTAAGTCGAATTCGCGCTTCCTTCATCCAATTTTCTAAGTGGTAATGACGATCCGTGACGTCAATGGTTGTCCAAAGAATGGAGCGATGATCATCGTCCGAATCTAGGAGCTTCCCTTCAACGTCCAGGTATCTTTGAGTGCCACAGGGGTTACGCACAATAAGGTCACTCAAAAACCCTTGCCCTTGCGACATGATGAGATGAGAGAGTTCGTCCATTCGTTGGTACTCATATTCATTAGGATAGATCTGGATCGTTGGCAACCCAATGATCTCTTCCGGGTGCTTGTATCCCATCAACTCAGCAAATCGCTGGTTGGCTTCTATAATCATCCGTTCAGGATAGCGCACCACGTTAATGCCTGCGATAGTATTATTCAAAAGAAGCGATTTTTGCCTGTTCAATTCTAGAATGCGAGTTTCATTTTGATGACGGTTCGTCACGTCCACATGCGTCCAAATGATGCGTTCCATGCCGTCGCCGCGATCATATTTTTGACCAGACAGGTCGATGTAAATGACGGTTCCGTCCACGCGACGATAAGGGATATCACACAGTGATCCGCTTCCGATTCGCAGGACCGTTTGCGCAAATTCGCCAATTCGCAGATGAGTGGATACATCACTATACGCCTCTCGAACAGAGCGACCGATCATGTCGCTTTCAGATGTTGCACCAAAAATTTCGATCATTTTGGGGTTGATGGTTTCAATGATTCGATCAGGATAACGAATCACGCTGACACCTGCGTTTAAGTTGTTGAGTAAAATATCGTTCAACTGACTCGCTTGACGCTCCTGCGACGCCAGATCCAAGCGATTAAGTCCAAATCCGATATCGTTTGCCAAGTCGATCAGAATGCCTTGAAGATCATCATCGAACACCCCGTCTTCGAGGTGGTACACACTCAAGATGCCCCAGATCTGACCTTTGCGGTAAAGGGGAAGAGTCGCGCTGCTCCGTAGGTTGAATCTTATAATCCGTTCCCGCCACGGCGACATAGCATGGATGTGTTCAATTGAGTTATAAAAGATCGGTTGTCGCGTGCGCCACGATCTTCCTACTGATCCCTGACCTTCAGACACATCGCCTCGATTCGAGATGCGGATGCCATCAAGATAGCCTATTTCCCCGGCTGCAGCGTGAAATTGAAACCACCCGTTCTCATCAGGGCTACCAATCCAGGCCATGCCCAAATTGGTGTGCTTGATCGCCAATTCGCAAATCTGTTGTAATAAGTCTTTTTCGCACGTAGCCTGTGCGATGACTTCATTGGCGCGAGAAAGGAGAGCGTAAAATTCCTGACTGCGGCGCAAAGCCTGTTCAAAACGATGGCGTTCCGTCACGTCCACGTAGGTCCAGATTACTCGTGACGTGTGGGATGACGGCATCCTGTTGCCAGTTAAATCAATCCATATGAAGCTGCCATCCAAGCGAATAAAAGGCGTATCGCGCAAAATGCCCGTTCCCTGACGCAATACCTTGTTGGCAAGTGCTGACACCCTGTAAAAAGTAGTTTGATCCGGATAAAAATCAAGAATTTCCATGGCGATCAGTTCTGCGGTGGACTTTGCGCCAAACATATCTGCCATGCGTTGATTGACTTGTTCCAACACTCGTTCTGGATACCGTGCAACGCTGATACCCGCTGTGGTGCCGTTGATCAGTGTCGAGTTGATCGAAAAAAGTTCTTGATTTTTGCGGGACAAATCCAAACGGGTGAGTCCAAAGGAAAGACTATTGGCCAATTCGGTTAACAGTTGTTGAAGTTCCTCATCGAAATGCGTATCATCGCGATGAGTGATCACTAAAACTGCCCAGATTTGATCATGACGCTGAAGGGGGAGTATGGTGACGTGTTTCATCCCAAAGTGATCGATTCGCGATCGCCAAGGCTCCATCGTCATATCTTCAGCGATCGCGTGATCGAAAATGGGTTGCTGCGTTCGCCAAACTCTCCCGATCGGTCCGTTGCCTTCCGGCAAATCAACTCGATTCGAGATGCGAATGCCATCCAAATACTCTACTTCACCGCTGACGGCAAGAATTTGGAACCAGCCTTCGTCGTCCGGGCGCACCACCCACGCGACTTGGCAATCGGCGTATTGTATTAACAAGTCGCAAATGCGCTTAAACAAGGTGCTATCGTCTAATTCGTGCGCAATGGCATCGCGCACATGGGAAAGTAAGCGAAGAAAATCACGGCTGCGGCGAAGGGCATTGGCTGTGCGCAGTTGCTCAGTCATGTCCGCTCCACTGGTGTTCGCATAGAAGTGATCATCGTTATGCTCTTCCGACATATAACGATGTTCCGCCCCTTTCCATAGTAGGAACTCAAATGAAGATCAACGCAAATTTACAGGCGTGATGATTCCGTCATAAAAAAACATAATAGGAATTAAGGGGCTAAATGCAAGATGCAAACGACAGTAAAAAAGTTAATATATTCTATATGGACATATTGAATTCTTTTGTCAAGAGTACTTTATTCCCTCTGGAATTGTATTGAACATGATCGAACACTTGATGCATGATCCATAATCCTCTTCCCGATTCTGCACAATACGGATCTTCATCAAGATCGATGCTGTGTATTCTGAGGCGTTCGTGATCCACATCGAACCCCTTGCCGTGGTCTGTGATTAGGATTCTTAATCGAAAAGGAGGTTTGAAATATAGCGTCAAAAATATCGGTTGGCCATGACTTGCATCAAGGGCGTTGGTCAATGCCTCTGAAATCGCGACTTCCAGTAATCCGGTATCTTGTGTCACGAATTCCCCTAAAAACAAGCGAATCGATGGCAGTATCACATGATAAGCAATGAATTGATCACGAAATGAGCAATGATAAATCTTTACTGTCATCATCAACACAACTCCCCGGAATCATATAACCTAACGTTCGTTTTATAAGCTATTCACAATTAAATTAGTATTAAAATCATTTGTCTGATATTGTATCACATATACAGATAAAAACAATAATAATTCGGAAATTTCATTGCGATGTCTTTTGGAAAGAAGCTTGGAGTCGGACTGACGACACGTCCGACTCCGCTTGCGATTAGAGGTGAGTTCCCTCGCG
>JAJZCL010000073.1 GCA_021846165.1 Bacillota bacterium
GATGGACTTGACGAGGACGGCGATGGGCAAGCGTCGGTTAAGGGAATGGCTGGCGCGTCCGTTACAAAACGTTGCGGCGATTGTGCGGCGGCAGGAGAGCGTTGCGGCCTGGGTGGACGACGTGATCACGGCGTCGGAGGTGGGGGACACCCTGCGCCGCGTCCACGATGTGGAGCGACTGGTGTCGCGGATTTCCTATGCGACGGCGCTGCCGCGCGACCTTGTGCAACTGGCGCGTTCGCTGGAAGCGGCGACGGCGTTGCGGCAACTGCTTGCGGATAAGTCGCTGCGCGGGGAAACGGCGACGCTTGCGCAGCAGCTGACGGATTTTGCTTCGGTTGTGGAGGCGATTCGTGCGCGGCTGATCGATGACCCGGTCGGAACCGGCAAGGAGGGCGGCATCATTCGCGCGGGGTTTGATGCGGAGGTCGACCGTCTGCGTGATTTGGTGCAGGGCGGGCGCTCGTTTGTGGCTGCGCTGGAGCAGAGTGAGCGGGCGCGAACGGGGATCAAGTCGCTGAAAATCGGTTACAATCGCGTGTTTGGCTATTACATCGAGGTGTCGGGCGCGAACCTGCACCTGGTGCCGCAGGACTACGAACGCAAGCAGACGCTGGCAAGCGCGGAGCGCTTTGTCACGACAGAGCTGCGACAGCGGGAGCAGGAAATTCTGGCGGCGGATGACAGGCTCAAGGAACTGGAGTACCGGCACTTTGTGAGCTTATTGGAGGCGCTTTCTCAGCACCTGGCGAAGATGCAGGAGAGCGCCGACGCATTGGGGCAAATGGACGCGATCTTGAGCTTGGCAGAGGCGGCAAGGCGGTATGGATACGTCCGGCCGGAGATTGATGAATCGATCGATCTTGTCATCCGGCAAGGGCGTCACCCCGTCGTCGAACACCGCGTTGAAGGGGACTTTGTGCCAAATGACGCGCGTCTTGATGCGGATCTGCGCCAGATTGCGTTAGTCACGGGACCGAACATGGCGGGCAAAAGCACGTACATGCGGCAGGTGGCGCTGATTGTGATTTTGGCGCAGATGGGGTCGTTCGTGCCAGCGGAGTATGTTCGCGTCGGCGTCGTGGACAAGCTCTTCACGCGCATCGGCGCGTCAGACGACGTATCGGCGGGACTCAGCACGTTTATGGTGGAAATGACGGAAGCCGCCGAGATTTTGCGTGGGGCGACGCGGCGGAGTCTGATTTTGCTGGATGAAGTTGGGCGTGGAACGGCGACTTATGATGGCCTCAGCATTGCCGAGGCGATGGTCGAGTACCTGCACGAGCGCGTGCGGGCGCGGACGTTGTTTGCGACGCACTACCATGAACTGACGGCACTGCCGAAACGCCTGTCGCGGACGTTCAACCTGTCGGTGGCGGTGGTCGAACACGGGGACGAGATCGTGTTTTTGCATCAAATTGTCGAGCAGGCGGCGGATCGTTCGTATGGGATTCAGGTGGCGCAAATTGCGGGGCTTCCGCCCGAGGTGACGAAGCGCGCAAAGCGCATTTTGCGCGGTCTGGAAAGTGGACGACGTACGCTTCATGACGGAGAACAGTTGTCGCTGGCGTTTGATGAACCGCAAGACACCGCTCACGAGGAGTTGCGGCGGGAACTGGCGCGGCTGAATCTGGATGATTTGACGCCGCGCAAGGCGTTGAACGTATTGTATGAGTGGCGGGCGAAGTGGGGGGGCGAGTAGGATGGGTGCGATTCGTGTGCTGGACGACCTCGTGGCGAACCAGATTGCCGCTGGCGAGGTGGTGGAACGGCCTGCTTCGGCGGTGAAGGAACTGGTGGAAAATGCCCTCGATGCGGGCGCGACGCGGATTGAGGTGCGCGTCAAAGGGGGCGGGCTTGACCTCATGGAGGTGTTGGACAACGGCTGTGGCATCCCTGAGGACGAGATCGAAACGGCGCTGATTCGGCATGCGACGAGCAAACTGCGCAACTTGGGGGACTTTACCCGCTTGCGGACGCTCGGATTTCGGGGCGAGGCGTTGCCGTCGATTGCGTCGGTCAGCAAATTCACGCTCCGCACGCGGACGGAAGCGGCGCTTTCTGCCGTAGAGGCGCACTTTGAGGGCGGGGTGTTGCAGTCGCGCCAGCCCGTCGGAGCACCCGTTGGCACGCGGGTGCAGGTGTGCGAGCTGTTTTTTAATACGCCGGCAAGACTCAAGTTCGTGCGGTCGCTGCAAACGGAAACGGGGCACATCGTGGATGTGGTGGCGAAAGCGGCGCTGGCGCACCCGCAGGTTGCGTTTCGCCTGCTGGCAGACGAGCGGGTGATGCTGCAAACGACGGGGGACGGGCAGTTGCTCTCAGTGTTTGCCGCCATCTACGGGGCGAGTGTCGCGAAGCTGGCGCTGACGGTGCATGCTGAGCAATTGGATTATCGTGTGACGGGTGTTGTCGGGGCACTGGAACACGCGCGCGCGAACCGCAACGTGATGTGGTTTGCGGTCAACGGTCGCCCGATCCGCAGTCCAATGCTAGTCAATACGGTACTCGACGGGTTTGGCACCGCTTACCACAAAGGCAGGTTTCCGCTTGCGTATTTGGCGCTTGACTTGGATCCTGCGTTGGTTGACGTGAACGTGCATCCGAGTAAGATTGAGGTGCGGTTCAGCGAGGAAAAAGACGTGCGCAACGTCGTGACCAGTGCGATTCGCGCCGCGTTTGTCGCGGGGGCGCACACTCCGGAGGTGACGTGGGACGATGCCCGACTGCCGCGCGAGGGTGCGAAAGCGGACAGTCAGCCTGACGATGAACAAGCAACGGGATCTAAGGAAGCGCGACCGATGGCGCGGGATGCCTTTCGCGGTGCGGCAGATGGCGGCGGTTACGCTGCGTTTGCGGGGAAAAGGACAAACAGCGGCGAGGTCACGCGTCAGGCGGCGCTCTGGAGTCAGGAACCGGTGTTGGAGCGCCCAGTCTCAAGGCGATCGGAAGTGGGGCAGTCGGAAGTGGAGCGATCAGTTCCGGAGCAACCGGAAGTGGGGCAGTCGGATGTGGAGCGATCAGTTCCGGAGCCACTGAATTCGCTACGAGCGGGCGCAAGTCAGCCTGACACGGTGCAAGAAACGGCGGCAACGTTGATCGATCAGCCTTTCGCTCAAGTCCCTGCGTCGCAAGGAGAATTGCGCGCAGTGGCGCAGGTTCTTAAAATGTACATCGTGGCGGAAGACGGGGACAGTGTGTACTTGATCGATCAGCATGCGGCGCACGAGCGGGTGCTGTATGAGCGCTTTCGCGCTCGACTGCGCGCGGGGACTGTCAGGGAAATGGAGCTGCTTGTGCCGCTTTCTGTCGCTTTGCGGCCACATGAGGTGGAGCTGGTGATGCGGCAAAGCGAGGCGGCGGCGGCGTTCGGGTTGCACTACGAAGGGTTCGCCGAAGATGCGGTGCTGGTTCGCTCGATTCCGAACATCTGGGAAGGTCTCGATGAACAAGCGCTGGTGCGCGAGGTGTTTGACCAGTTTCTTGAAGAAAAGGACGTTTCGCCGTTTGCAAAATTGGAGGACAAGGTGATCATGAGCGCATGCAAGGCGGCGATCAAGGCAAACCAGCGGCTGAGTTTGCCGGAAATGGAGGCGTTGTTAAAGGCGCTTGCTCCGCTCGAAAACCCGTTCACCTGTCCGCATGGTCGGCCAACAGCGCTCAAAATCACGTGCGCGGAACTCGCGCGAAGGTTTTTTCGTTAAGGAAGGCAGATGACAAAGTTGCGCGTGCCGTTTTTAGGGATCGCGGGGCCGACTGCGGTAGGGAAAACCGAACTGAGCTTGCAGTTGGCGGAGGTTTTGGGCGGAGAAATCATCTCGGCTGACTCGATGCAGGTGTATCGGCACATGGACATCGGGACGGCCAAGCTGCCGCGTGAAGAGCGGCGCGGCATTTTGCACTATATGATCGATGTGGTGGAGCCGACGGCAACGTATACGGTGTATGAGTACGCCACTACGGCGCGGCAGTGCATTCGCGACGTGTTTTCACGGGGCAAAGTACCGATTGTGGTCGGGGGAACAGGACTGTATTTTCGTTCGCTGATCAATGAGTTTGATTTTACAGAAACGGTGCGTGACGAGTCACTGCGCACAGAGTTGGAGGAGGTCGCACGCGTGGTCGGCTCAGTCTCGCTTCATGCCCGTCTGGCGGCGCTTGATGCGGAGGCGGCGGCACGAATTCACCCGCATGACAAAAAACGCTTGATCCGGGCGTTGGAAATCGTCATGCAAACGGGTCGATCGATGAGGGAAAGCTATGCATTGCGCGAGCGCCAATTTGTCCCTTTTTTGGTTGGGCTCACAGATGAGCGAGAACGGTTGTATCGACGCATTGATGCGCGTGTAGATCATATGATACAAATGGGGCTATTGCGCGAGGTAGAGGGGTTGATCGCGCTTGGATGCAATGAACGTCACTCATCGATGCAGGCGATTGGGTATAAGGAGCTTGTCGATTATGTTGAGGGACGTTTAGGGTTTAACGAGGCGGTTGAGTTGATTAAGCGATCAAGCCGTCGTTACGCCAAGCGGCAATTGTCTTGGTTTCGGGCGGAATCAAGGATTAAGTGGTATCGACTCGAAGAAAATGGTATGATGAACATGGCTCAGCTTGCGGAGAGTATTGGTTCTTTGTGGGAAGCTAACGTCGTGTGAACGACCAGACCGTCGTAAGTTAGTTAGAATGTAGGGGGCACCAGCGTGACGACAAGCAAGACAATTAACATTCAGGACAATTTTTTAAATCAGATTCGCAAGGAGAACATTCCTGTCGTGGTGTACCTGGTCAACGGTTTTCAGATACGCGGCCTGGTGAGGGGATTTGACAATTTTACCGTTGTGATTGAGTCGGATGGAAAGCAGCAACTCATTTACAAGCATGCGGTGTCCACTTTTACGCCCAGCCGCAACGTTCGCTTTGATTTCAGCGATGAGGGAACGACAAGGGGCGAATTGTAAGCGAATGCTTCGTTGACTTTCGTTCGCTAACCGTGCTATATTGAAATACGTCGTTGTTGATGCCAGCGTAGCTCAGCAGGTAGAGCAACTGACTTGTAATCAGTAGGTCGCAGGTTCGATTCCTGTCGCTGGCTCCAGCTGGAGGGGTACCAAAGTGGTCAAATGGGGCGGACTGTAAATCCGTTGCGGAAGCTTCGAAGGTTCGAATCCTTCCCCCTCCACCATTGGTGGTTCGTTACAATTGCATACATAGGGGTGTAGTTCAGCTGGTAGAACGGCGGTCTCCAAAACCGCATGTCGTGGGTTCGAATCCTGCCACCCCTGCCAATCTTTTTGACATGGTGGACGTGGCGAAGCGGTTAACGCACCGGATTGTGGCTCCGGCATACGTGGGTTCGATCCCCATCGTTCACCCCATTCGTTGGGGAGTAGCCAAGTGGTAAGGCAACGGACTTTGACTCCGTCACTCGCAGGTTCGATCCCTGCCTCCCCAGCTTTTATGAGCCATTAGCTCAGTCGGTAGAGCACCTGACTTTTAATCAGGGTGTCGCAGGTTCGAATCCTGCATGGCTCACTTTATTGTCATGTCCCTGCGGGTGTGGCGGAATTGGCAGACGCACCAGACTTAGGATCTGGCGGGTAACCGTGGGGGTTCGAGTCCCTTCACCCGCACCACCTCATGCAGAGGGGCTATTTATTTTTACGCCGGAGTTTAGCGCAGCTTGGTAGCGCGCCTGCCTTGGGAGCAGGAGGTCGCAGGTTCGAATCCTGTAACTCCGATCAGAAAAACCCCCGAAAAACCTTGAGAAATCAAGGTTTTTTCTTTTTGCCAAAAGCGTGTGATCGACCCCGAAATGGGGTGTTGGGTTCAAATTGGGTTCATTTTATTTTCGGGCGATCTTTTTGGGATCAAACCGTTCTAAACGATCCGCTGCGTCTCGACTTATCTTTTCTGATTCGTGTGTGTACAAATTGGCGGTGGTGGCCAACTCAGAATGGCGCAACCGTTCTTGGATCGTCTTTAGATCCACGCCGTCTTCACGCAATAACATAGCGGCTGTATGTCTGAGGTCGTGAAGGCGGATACGCGGCAACTCAGGGTGCTTGTCCAAAAATCGCCGCCAGTGCATGGTGGGGTTTGTAGCGTACATCATTTTGCCGAACTCCCCATGGAAAATATATTCGCGGTCGCCGCCTAACCATTGATTGCCTAGCTTCCACTTTTCGCGAATCCATTCCTTGCGGAACTCAGACAGTTCGCGCATATACCATTTCGGCATTGGTACGAATCCCTCTGATGATTCTGTCTTGAGTTGCGCTTCGATCGGGCGGCCGTTCTCATCTAAGCTAATTTGCTTTTCGATGTGTAGTCCCCCGCGTTCAAAATCCACCTGAGGCCACTCTACAGCTAGTAGCTCACCGCGTCGAAATCCGCCAATCAGCAAACCTAAAAAGTATAAGCGCCAAGGAGTTGTTTCGCTGCCTAGCGCAACCACCAATTGATCTGCTTCCTTTGGGGTATAGGAACGCTTTTTGGTGCGGAGTGCTTTCTTTTCGGCTTTGTCTGGAGCGGGTTTCTCCGCTCCTTCCATCGGATTTTTCTCGATCACTTTCCACTTTGTGGCCGCATCCATAATGGATTTTAATGCTTTGTAGATATTCAATTGGCTGTTCGCGGCCAACGCTTTTTTTGTGGTTTGATCCTCCGATGATTTTTTTGATGGCTTTGTTTTCCGTTCTTCGGGATCTCGCAACTTGGTCATGAACGCAACAATGTGCATGGTCTGAATCTTGCGCATTTCCAAATGACCAAAAGCCGGGAGGAGATGAGCGTTAATCATTTGCAAATAGTGACGACGAGTGTACTCTCCGAGTTTTTGGTCAGCGTAGTTCGCTTTCCACACTCCGATGAAATCTTCGAAAGTAGTGCGATCCGGCTTAACGATTTGCCCGCTTTCGATTTGTTGGCGAAAAGCGACAAATTCACCTTGCAGATATGCTTCAATCTTCTTTTTGGATTTTAGGATATCCGCATCGTCGATACGTACCGTTTTTCTGTGCCAAAGGCGTCTACCCTCGGCATCAAAACCTGCATCGATGTTAAGGCGCCATGAATTTTTGCCTCGTTTTTCGATATTTGCCACGATAAACAGACCCCTTTCTTGATGAGATTTGGGCAACTAAGAGTGGACATCACCACCTTTCGAACGTTTGTTCTTTTTTTAATTATAAAAAAATAATGGTTGCCAGTATGTATCAAGACTTTTTAGTTCTGATAATTCCGGAGGGATACCGTAGATCGTTGCTACTTCATGGATCGTGATACCGGATTCTCTGTATTCGTATAATTCATTATCTGGCATTAACAACTCCACGCCAAATGTGTTCGCTTCACGCTCCACGCGATCAATAGAGAAAAGCGTGTTTTGTCGTAGGAACGGGGTGTTAAGATGAGGGTGCAAAACAGAGTGGCCTAACTCATGCGCACAAACAAATCGGTGCACCGGTTCAGTCACATCGGCATTAAGATAAATCATTGGGATGTGCCGATTGGCGGTAAAAAAGCCCAGAATCCCACCAAGCGGCCTGTCATAAACCAACACGTGACGTTGATCTGCAATCAAGAACGGATCATTCGTACCGTGTTTCTTGATCAGTTTATTTACAATCTGTTTGATCCTCATCTTGAAATCAATCCTCCGATTACTATACAGCGCGGTTGACAGTGCATATCGTAGGGCTATACTGAATTCACAGGATTTGATTATTCGCAAAAACAGAGGCGAGATAAATGAGCAAACGTGTTTCACAATTACATCCCGCAGTTCGAAGGGTTCTCCATTTCGTTTCGGTAACAACAACCTATACATTGTTGTTTGGGGTTTTGTCCCTCTTACAAAAATACACAATAGGACTTATACCGGAATTCAAAAATCTTCAGTTTATGGGTATTCCGATTGAGCCGATAGTCATTGCTGTGTCCTCGATTTTTATCATAGTAAAATATTTTGATGTGTCGTCACCGTATAATTGATCATTCTTTATTTTCCTCCTTTACACTTTCTAGTTCTTTCGGCATAACAATTTGAAGGTCTGGATTATAGAATTAAAACCTTCGAGTCATTTGCACGGAAAATCCATACAGATATCTTACAAGGCAAACAGAACGAGCGGGCGATTCAAGAAATTTACGATGCGGTACGATATACAATGACGAAAAACGAGAGCGAACTGGTGAACAGTTATAAAGAAGCCGTAAACAGCTTAGAAAATCAAGGATTCAAGGTATACAGAGTGAAGAACACCTGGTTGAATACGAAAAATCCATACAAGGGGATCAATATAGTTCTCTCCACAGATACTGGATATCGCTTTGAACTCCAGTTTCACACTCCACAAAGCCTTGAGACGAAAGAAAAAATGCACGTGTTATACGAAGAAGCCAGGCGGACGGATACTTCTGCAGAAAGGGTAAAGGAAATAAAAACAGAGATGAGAAATATGGCGCATGCGTTAAAATCCCCCACGAATATCTCGCGGATTGAGGAAAGGAGCGAGGAATGATGAACATTTACTGGCAAAGTGATGCGAATAAGAATGTCATCGTTCGAGAGACCGAAGACACTTTTGAGCAGTACTATCTAGGCGAAGGGTGGAAAGAAAATCGTGAGCGTTTCGATATCATCACGGGAGTGGATCCCTACTATACAGAAATTACCGAAGAAGAAGCAATGCAGATTATCGAAGAGATCGAGTGCGATGAATTTCAAGGCCAAAATTGAAGGAGCCATTAAAAAAGATGGATAAAGTCACTCCTCTTTATAAAACTCTATCTCTGCCAGATTCGTTCGGGTTAAAGTTAAGGGAAGGGCGGCTTAGCAGGGGTTTAATTACCGCCGAGTTAGCCGAAAGCGTCGGAGTCACAGCTCAAGCAATTTCCCAATATGAGCAAGGAAGAACTAAACCTCGGGGCGATGTTTTAGCGAAAATTTGCACTACTCTTAACCTCCCGCTTGGTTTTTTTCTCGATGAAAACCGCACCATCGAACCACCAGAAGGGCCAATTTTTTTTCGAAGCTTGAAATCATCCAGCGCGCGTTCACAAGACATGATGCGCATTCGGGCCAATTGGTCATGGCGGTTGTTCTCTTATTTCGAACGGTATATCGACTTTCCGGAAGTGAAGATTTACGAAATTAACGAGTCAAAAGAACCAGGACAATGGGCGATTGAACAATTGAATCAATTGGCGGCGGAAGTTCGTAAAAATTGGGGTCTCGGTCTCGGACCTATAAGTAACGTGGCAGCGCTTATGGAGAACAACGGAGTTGTCATCTCCCGCGCATACATCGGAGACACTAAGTTGGATGCATTTTCTCGTTGGAAAGGGAATCGGGCCACTATGTTTTTGAGCTCAGACAAAGAATCTGCAGTCAGATCTAGATTCGATGCTGCGCATGAACTAGGGCATTTAATTTTACACACACATATAGATTTATCCGAAATTAAAGACGTAAGGCAACGGAATAAAATACTGACCCTTGTGGAAAAAGAGGCAAACAATTTCGCTGCGGCATTTCTATTACCCGAGGAAACTTTTTGCAAAGAAGTATATTCACCTTCAATCGATCATTTCATTACCCTAAAACGGCGTTGGAAAGTATCTATCGCGGCGATGATTTATCGATGTGAATCGCTAGGATTGTTATCTGATAACCAGGTTCTATATCTCAGGAAGCAGATGGCCGCGAAGAAAATGCGAACTGTCGAGCCTCTCGACAACGAGTTACCCGTTGAACAACCTTCACTGCTGGCTACCGCAATAAAAATGATGATTGACAATCACGTTCAAACTCCGCAAGAAATCTCGGAAGCATTGAATCTTCCGTATGGGGATATTGAAAATTTGTGTAATTTGCCCGAGCATACGTTGAAATCCAAGGAAGCGAATGATAACATTGTCCCGATTCAGTTTCGTTCTTAAAACCATTGCTTGATGTATAGAAAGTCACGCAATCTGCACTAATTTAATTTCATAATTCAATGGCTTTGAACTTTTTTCTTCTATGACATCAACTTTTCGCAAACGCTTCAACGAGCGCTTAAAGAGCAGATCAAGTCCTAATTGTGGTGTAAATTCATCTTTGGCAGAAATCGCATTATGTTAACTAATCATGCTGATTTTTGCGTCTTGTTTTACCTGCTTTGTCTGCTCCTCTTTCCACA
>JAJZCL010000074.1 GCA_021846165.1 Bacillota bacterium
ACGCCCGCTTAACACTGGAAATCCTCAAGGAAGCGGTGGCGCGCGGAGCGGTGGCGCTCAACTATGCCAAAGCGGAAAAACTGGTGTACGAGCAGGGCTTGGTGCGCGGCGCGACGGTGCAGGATCGATTGCGCGGCGAAACGATTACGGTGCATGCGAAAAAAGTGGTGAATGCGACGGGGCCGTGGGTGGATCGGCTGCGGGAAATGGATCACTCGAAGGTGGGCAAGACGCTGCACTGGACGAAGGGCGTCCACATCGTCGTCGACGGTGGCCGCTTTCCGCTGCGTAACCCCGTCTACTTCGACGTGCCAGACGGGCGGATGGTGTTCGCGATTCCGCGCACGGGGAAGACGTACGTGGGCACGACCGACACCAACTACCAAGGCGATCCGGAGCGCCCGCTTGCCAGTGCAAAAGATCGGGACTACCTCATGAATTGTGTGAACCACATGTTCCCGGACGTGTTGCTGTGCGCCGAAGATATCGAGGCGTTGTGGGCGGGGGTTCGTCCGCTCATTCACGAAGAGGGCAAGTCACCGTCCGAGATCTCGCGCAAAGATGAGGTACTCACGTCGCCAAGTGAACTGATCACGATCGCGGGCGGCAAGCTGACGGGGTACCGAAAAATGGCCGATAAGGTCGTTTCCCACGTCGCGGCGCTTTTGGAGCGAGATGGGCACGCCGCGTTTCCCCCCTGTCAAACGGAGCGCATGGAACTCTCCGGGGGAAAATTCAACGGCTCCGCGAACCTGGCTCCATTGATCGACGAACAAACCCGCGCGGGGGTCGCCCTCGGACTCACTCAAGACGCTGCCGCTACGCTCGCCAGTCGCTACGGGACCAACGTCGGCGAAGTCTACGCGATCTTGCGTGACGAACGCGACGCGGTGGCGGCGAGCGGCCTTGCGCCAGACGTGTACGCCGCGCTCCACTACGGCATGCGCAGGGAAATGCTGGCGACGCCCGCCGATTTTTTTATACGCAGGACAGCGGCGATGTTCTTCGACGTGGCCTGGGTGAGGATGTGGAAAGATCCGGTGTTGCGCCACATGGCGGTGACGCTCGATTGGAGCGAGGAGCAAACGCGGGCATACAGGGACGAGTTGGAGGCTCGCCTCGTTGAGGCGACACATGTGAGCGCTGATGAACTAAATCACCCGTTGCCGAATCCAACAAAGCGTGATAATATATATAATACGTGTCAAGAAGTGCGCGGGAGGTGACAGGAATGAAGACGGGAATCCATCCCGATTATAAAAAAGCGATGGTGACGTGCGCTTGTGGCGAACAGTTTGAAACGGGATCTGTAAAAGGCAATTTACACGTTGAGATTTGCTCCAAGTGCCATCCGTTTTTCACAGGCAAGCAGAAGTTTGTGGATACGGGCGGACGCGTGGATCGTTTCCGGAGAAAGTACGGCATCCAATAGCGTCATGATCGTTGGTGGAACGGTACTGCGGCAGAAGCGTAGTGCCGTTTTTGACGTTGACCGCAAAAACGCCCAAGGGTGGGTAAAGGGGATGGAGAACGTGTTCGATCGACTGCAAGCGGTTGATGAACGCTACGATCAATTGACAAGGTGGCTGTCCGACCCGGACGTGATCAGCGACCTCGACAAGCTGCGGCTGTACGCCAAAGAGCAGGCGGACTTGGAGGCAACCGTTCACGCATACCGGGAGTACAAGAAAGTGGCACAAGAACTCGCCGACGCGAAAGACATGCTTAGTGACAGGATTGACGACGAGATGCGCGAACTCGTGAAGGCGGAGATCGCCGATCTGAGCGTGCGCAAGGAGGAACTGGAGCAGGAACTGATGATCCTGCTGCTCCCGAAGGACAAAAATGACGACAAGAACGTGATCGTGGAGATCCGCGGCGCGGCGGGCGGCGACGAGGCGGCGCTGTTCGCGGGGGTGCTGTTCCGCATGTACAGCCGGTTTGCCGATCGCATGGGCTGGCGCATTGAGGTGATCGACATGAACGAAACGGACATCGGCGGTATCAAGGAAGCGGTGTTCAGCGTGCAGGGCAAGGGCGCCTACAGCCAACTCAAGTACGAAAGCGGTGCGCACCGGGTGCAGCGCGTGCCGGTGACGGAGTCGGGCGGGCGCATTCACACGTCGACCGCCACCGTGGCAGTGCTGCCGGAGGTGGAGGAGGTGGAGGTGGAGGTCAACGAAAAAGACCTGCGCATCGACACCTTTTGTTCGACGGGTCCCGGCGGCCAAAGCGTCAACACGACGCAATCGGCGGTGCGCATCACGCACATCCCAACTGGCATCGTCGTTTCCTGTCAGGACGAGAAGTCGCAACTGAAGAACCGGGATAAGGCGATGCGGGTGCTGCGCGCACGGTTGTATGAGAAGTTTCAGCAGGAGCAGCAGCAGGAGTATGACGCGCAGCGCAAGAGTGCGGTCGGCACGGGTGACCGCAGCGAGCGCATCCGCACGTATAACTTTCCGCAAAGCCGGGTCACCGATCACCGCATTAATCTGACGCTGCACCGGCTCGAAACGGTGCTGGACGGGGATCTGATGGAGATCATCAACGCCCTCATCACCGCCGACCGGGCCGCCAAGCTGGAGAATACGGAAGCGGTGGCGAACTAAGCCGGTGACGATCGAAGAGCTGCTTCGTGACGGAGCAATGAAGCTGGTCGAGGCGAGGGTCGAGATTCCCGAGCAGACGGCCAGGTGGCTGTGGCAACACGCCTCCGGCATGGCGGCGCACGAGGTGTTTTTGGCGCGGGATAAGGAAGCGGACGCGCAGGTGGCGGCAGAATATCTGGCGCTGGTCGCCCGTCGCGCCCGCCGCGAGCCGCTGCAGTACGTGATCGCAGAGGCTGAATTTGCCGGCTTGACCCTTTACGTTGACCATCGCGTCCTCGTGCCGCGTCCGGAAACGGAGGGACTCGTCGCGCTCGCCGCCGCTCAGATCGGCGCGTTGCGGGGTGCTGACCCAGAGCGGACGCTGACGGTGTTCGACCTTGGCGTCGGTTCGGGCGCGATCACCATCGCCCTCATCATGCGGATGCGCTCTAAAGAGGGCATCCGCTGGATGGCGGGCGACCTGTCCGAGGACGCGCTCGCCGTCGCCCGCCGGAACGCCAGACGATACGGCGTCGAAGACCGCGTTGATTGGCGCTGGGGCGATGGACTGGACGTGGTGGCGACTGGTGAAGTCATTGACGTTCTCGTCGCCAACCCACCGTATATCCCGCTTGCCGACGCACCGCTTTTGCAGCCAGAGGTGCGCGAGCATGAACCGGGTCTAGCGCTTTTTGCAGGTCAGGACGGGCTTGAAGCGTACCGAATGATCGCGGCAAAGGCAAAGCGGGTGCTTGCGAATGACGCGACGGTTCTGCTGGAGGTTGGCGACGGACAGGCAAAGGCCGTGCAGGCGCTGTTTTTAGAAGCTCTGCCGGACGCGACCGCCGAGGCGTATGCGGATTTTCAGGGCATCCTGCGCAACGTGGTCATCCATCGTCAGGTTTAAGAGATTGCTAGATTGTCCATACTGCTTCCTAGATCAAGATCGGGAGGGTGGACACATGAAAGCAATCTTTGCGGCGATGGTGTTACTGGCGGGTGTGGCGGGGGTGTGGCACGGGTTCCATGTGACGGGCGTTGGCGGGCAGGATGCATTCGTCGGCCCCGACCCCAAGGTGATTCCCGCGCAGGCCATGCGATTTCGCGTTATCGCCAACAGCAACACGGCGCAAGATCAAGCGATCAAGCGCGAGATCCGCAATCGCGTGATTGCCTACGTCGGGCCGCGGCTGGATCACCTGACAAGCCTCACGCAGGCAAAAACAGTGCTGAAGCAATCGGTGCCTGCCGTTGAAATGATCGCCACCCAAACCCTTCAAGCCGCGCATCTGCCGTACGGCGCAAAGACCATGGTGGGGCCGACGCCATTTCCAACGAAACTTTACGGTGACAAGGTGTATCCTGCGGGCACTTACGAGGCGCTGCGCATTACGTTGGGGCAAGGGGCGGGACAGAACTGGTGGTGCGTGCTGTTTCCTCCCTTGTGCTTTGTCGCGATGAGCGACGGGGACGCGGTCGCCGCGACAAGCGCGTTTCCCGACGCGAAGCCGCTTGCCGTGACCAAGGTCAAGACGCCAGACGGCAAGACTATTCCCGTTCAACTGCGCCTCGCCACCGTCGATTATGGCAGCATGTGGTGGAAAGAGTTTGCACAGACTGCCGCTCATGTTTGGAAAGGCATTGCCAACGCGATCTAAGTGAGGGTTTGATATGTCCGTATCAACAACAGTTTGGTGGCTTGTGAACGAGTGTGAACCGCGCACGAACGCAGGGAAGCGGCAGCACGAACCGCGCGTGCAAGTGCAGCGGACGAGCCGCGACGTCGCTTTGCGAGAGGCGGCGCACAAATTATGCACGGGCGAACTGGTCGCGTTTCCCACGGAAACCGTGTACGGCCTCGGCGCGAACGCGCTTGATCCAGACGCGCTCAACAAAGTCTTCGCTGCCAAGCGTCGTCCTCTCGACAACCCGCTCATCGCCCATATCGCGGCGATGTCGCAACTAGAAATGCTGGTGTCTGAGGTGTCGACGCTTGCGCGACGAATCATGGCGGCTTTTTGGCCTGGCCCGCTTTCGATCTTGCTCCCTGCCCGCCCTGACCTCCCCCGTGAACTTACCGCCGGACTGCCGCAGGTTGCGGTGCGTATGCCTGCCCACGATCTAGCGCTCGGTCTGATCCAGACCACAGGCTATCCCCTTGCTGCGCCATCCGCGAACCTGAGCGGGCGTCCCAGTCCGACTAGCGCGACTCATGTACTCGACGACCTTGCGGGCAGCATTGCAGGCGTACTGGATGGCGGCGACTGTTCCGTCGGCATCGAGTCCACCGTCATCGAGGCACGCAGCGACCGTATCCTGATTTTGCGTCCGGGCGCGATTGATGAGCGGGCGCTGGCACAGTTCGGCGTTCCCGTCGAATTTGACCCGCACCTGCGCGGTGACGGCGCTCAAGTCGCACCCCGGGCGCCGGGACAAAAGTACCGCCACTACGCCCCGCAAGGCAGCCTGCAGGTGGTGTTTACGAGTCGCGACGACGCGTTCTGGCGTTACGCCGCCGACCAACTTCGCGTCATTCACGCGCGCGGCGGGAAAGTCGCCGTACTCGCGACGGAGCGCGAGATTGCCGCCGACCTTGTGATGCCACTTGGCGTGACGCCGACCGAGGCCGCGACGCGCCTGTACCGGGTGCTGCGCGAGTGTGACGACGCAAACGTCGACCTGATTGTGGCGCGCGGGGTTGCGCCGTCAACTGGCCTCGCCGACCCCGCCACCACCGCCCTCCTCAACCGCCTATACAAAGCGTCCGGCGGACAGTTTATATCGCTCGATTAACGCTTGTTTCATCAATGCCGCTCGTCCCGCATACCATTTGAAGGGAAAACCATGCGCAAAGGCGGGCGGAAAATTTGGCAGTTTGGGCGGGGCACTTGGCGACGATCGTCATGATTGGCGTTGCGTTGGGGATGGATGCGTTTTCCCTTGGCGTTGGACTTGGAACCAAAGGGCTGGGCAGACGGGATGCGCGGCGCCTGATCCTCCTTGTGTCCATGATGCATGTGGCGTTGCCGCTTCTGGGCATTCTACTTGGCGACTTGTTGTACTGGCGCTTTGGCGGTATCATTCAAAAAGTGGCGGCTGTCATCCTGATGTTTATGGGCGCTAAAATGGCGGTGGAAGCGTGGCGGCGTGAGGGTACGACACCCGCTGCGGTGGTGGCGGGCTGGTGGCAACTGATCGTCTTGGCGCTTGGCGTCAGCGTCGATTCCCTGTCCGTCGGGTTTTCTCTCGGCACGTTTCAGATCCACCCCCTTATCCCTTCTCTCATTTTTGGCGCGTTAAGCGGAAGTTTGACACTCGCGGGTCTGTATGTCGGAAAAAAAGTGAGCATGTGGTTTGGCCGTGTCGGGCAGTTGGCGGGCGGCGCGGTGCTGGCGCTTCTGGGGTTAAAGTTTATGTATTAGAGGAATCGAGGGATCGTTCGTGTTCTCCGTGTTGTTCGTTTGCACCGGTAATACCTGTCGGTCTCCGATGGCGGAATGGATTAGCAAGAAATACATGGAAGAGTTCGGGCTGACGGGGCAGGTAGAGGTGACTTCGGCGGGGATCGCGGCGTGGGCAGGCTCCGCGCTGTCCGCAGGCGCCAGTCGGGCGCTCGCGCGGCGGCAGATCGAGGAACGGGGCGTACACGCGGCAAGGCGATTCAACGCGGACATGCTCGATCAGGCCGATCTGGTGCTTGCGATGACCGCCAGCCAGCGTCATTCACTTGCGCGTGAGTACCCGCAGTATCAACATAAAATTCACACATTGTCAGCCTATGCGCTGGGTGTGGAAGAGGATATCGCCGATCCGTACGGCGGCGGCGACGATTTTTCGTACGAAGCGGCGGCCAGGCAGATTGACGAGGCCTGTCGCGGTCTGCTGAGGAAGCTTCGTGCTAAGCTTGGCAACGCATAGCGGTTGAACTACAATGATGGCAGTGGAAGTGGAGGGAAAGGCATGAGAGTGGCGGTGGCTTCGGATCACGGGGGATACGCCTTAAAGGAAGAACTCCTCAGTCGCTTGTCTGGAAGCGTGAATGATGAGTTTGTCGACTTTGGCACAAATAGCGAAGAATCAGTGGATTACCCGGATTTGGCGAGAGAAGTCGCTTCCCGCGTCGCTGGCGGTGAGTTTGACCGCGGCATCTTGCTTTGCGGGACGGGGCTTGGCATGGCGATTGCCGCCAACAAGGTGCGCGGCATTCGTGCGGTGACCGTTCACGACCCGTACTCTGCGCGCATGACCAGGCTGCACAATGACACGAACATCCTCGCGCTCGGCGGACGCGTCATTGGTCCCGATCTGGCGGAGGAGATCGCTCGTATTTGGCTCGTCACCAAGTTTGAGGGCGGCAGGCACTCGCGGCGGATTGAGAAGATCAGGCGGATGGAAGACGAGATGATCGGCAAGGCGGGGGGCGACGTGCTGTCATGAGTGTGGAGTTGCACCTCGAAGAGGTGGAGGGCGCCGCCTATGAAGCAGTCACGGAACTCGCACAGGTGGCAGGACTGACGTCACATCACATCCTTGTTGTCGGTGCAAGCAGCAGCGAGGTGAGCGGGAAGCGAATTGGCACATCCGGGTCTATGGAAGTGGCTAAGGCGCTTGTCAACGGCATCTTCAGGGCGCGTCAACCGTTTGGTTTTCACCTTGCGTTTCAAGGGTGCGAACACATCAATCGGGCGCTGACGATGGAGCGCGGCACGATGGAGGCGTTCGGTTTGGAAGAGGTGCTGGTGATCCCCATCTCAGGTGCAGGAGGCGCGGTGGCGGCGACGGCGTACCGGTCGTTTCAGGAGCCGGTGGTGGTGGAGGCGATCCAGGCACACGCAGGAATCGACATCGGCAACACCCTGATTGGCATGCACTTGCGTAAGGTCGCGATTCCAGTGCGACTCGGTGTACGTGCGATCGGTTGCGCGCAGGTGGTGGCGGCGCGAACGCGTCCCAAGCTGATCGGTGGCAAACGAGCCATTTACAGCCTTGACGACGCACTTTCTACCCCCCATTAATTATAAGGAGGCCTGATGGCTTGAGCCATTTACATATAATGGACGCCGAGGTCGCGGAAGCGATGGAAGCGGAACGCAAACGGCAACATGCGAAAATTGAACTGATCGCGTCGGAGAACTTTGTCAGCCGCGCGGTGCTGGACGCGCTTGGCACTGTCCTTACCAACAAATACGCGGAAGGCTACCCTGGCAAACGATATTACGGCGGGTGCGAGCATGTGGATGTGGTGGAAACCATTGCAATCGAGCGCGCGAAGCAACTGTTTAGCGCCGATCACGCGAACGTGCAGCCGCACTCTGGGGCGCAGGCCAATATGGCGGCGTACATGGCGCTCCTAAAACCGGGTGACAAGGTACTCGGAATGAACCTGGCACATGGCGGTCACTTAACCCACGGAAGCCCTGTGAATTTTTCCGGACAGTTGTACGAATTCGTCCCTTACGGCGTTGACGAAACGACCCATCGCATCAATTATGATACCGTCGAGCGGCTCGCGAAGGAGCATCAGCCGAAGCTGATTGTGGCGGGCGCGAGCGCGTACCCGCGCGAATTCGACTTCCCGCGTTTGCGCACCATTGCTGACGAAGTGGGCGCTTACCTAATGGTGGACATGGCACACATCGCGGGACTCGTTGCGGCGGGTGTCCACTCCAGCCCAGTGCCGCACGCGCACGTGGTGACGACAACGACCCACAAAACCCTGCGCGGGCCGCGCGGCGGCATGATTTTATGCAAAGAAGAGTTTGCCAAGGCGATCAACAAGTCGGTGTTTCCCGGTGTGCAAGGTGGTCCCTTAATGCACGTGATCGCCGCGAAAGCAGTGGCGCTCGGCGAGGCGCTGCGCCCGGAATTTAACGATTACGCGAGGCAAGTGGTGGAGAACGCGAACGTGCTGGCGACGGCGCTGGTTGAACGCGGGTTTACGCTGGTGTCGGGCGGTACGGATAACCACCTGATTCTGGTGGACGTACGCAGTGTGGGGATGACCGGCAAAGAGGCGGAAAAGATGCTGGACGAGGTCGGCGTGACGACGAACAAGAACGCGATTCCATTTGACCCGCAAAAGCCGAACGTGACAAGTGGCGTGCGGATCGGAACGGCGGCGGTGACGACGCGCGGCATGGGCGCCGAGGAGATGAAAACGATCGCCGAGGTGATGGATCTTGTGTTGCGGTCGAATCATCAACAGCGCCAGATCAACTTGGCGCTACGCAGGGTGCATGATTTGACCGCAAGGTTCCCCTTATATGACAGTTTTACGTATTTATAATCAGTAAAACGACCGGTTCCATGCATCCGGTCGTTCGTGTCTAAGCCCTTGCAGCCATGCGGTTGTGAGGGCTATCTTTTAATCAAAATCGGGTTGATGAGGCCAAGGCCGCTGGTGGTAAAGGTGACCTGGATCTGATTGACGCCGTTCAAGGCGACGTAGACCGGTGTAGGTTTCATATTACCAGAACTGATGTTGCCGCTGGTAAACAGCGTGGTGCCGTTGCCGCGTACAATTTCGAAATTACCGGTGTTGGGATTGATGGTGGTGTTGTTAAAATATGCGCTTGGCGCGAGCGTGGCGCTAAAGGCTTTGTATTTGCCATACAGGTTATAAATCAATGAGAATGTTCCGTTTGAGCCAGCCGTCGGGTAAAAGGTTTGATAGGTGCTTGTCGATGAGGAGCTGGCCGGGGTGGTGGCGCCAGCCGGCACCTGTACGTTCCAGGACATGGTGGGCAGCGTGTAGGTGTTGCCAAGGTTGTCTTGGAAGGTGCCGTAAATCGAGGTGGATCCAGCGACGTTGCTGTTGCCGAGCGCAAAGTGTGGGAAGCTGAACAACGACACTTCTCGCGCGTGTGGGAACGCTTGTAAACTCACTGGAAGCGAAATGTTGGCGGCACGGCTGGAGATGGTCGAAGTCAGGCCGATTTTGCCAAAGGCGCTGAATAGTGTGTTGGTGTTGACGTAGGGAACACCGGAATTCAAAATTTGCGAAATACTACCAAGCGAGTTGCCGCCGATGTTGACGCTGAGCGAGGAACCTGCGTAAGGTGAGCTGATGTGCAGGTAGCCACTGTTCTGACCGACCTGAATGTGAGCGTTTCTTAATAAAGATGACACACTACCGAGTGCGTAAAAATGAACGCCGTGATAGGTCAGTTCAGAAATGGGGGCAACTGTGCCGTTCACGTTGACCGTGCCTGTCGACGACAGCGCGGTCACAGGGTAGCCAGAGGCAGCGTAGACAATGCCTCCGCTAAGGAGCAGACCCGCTCCGATGGCAGATAAGTTGAACCATAGCCTGTTTTTCATTAATTCCCACCTCATAATTGGTACTTAAGCCCCTGCCTGTTCCCTGTGGGGACACGG
>JAJZCL010000075.1 GCA_021846165.1 Bacillota bacterium
GGTTGCGGAACGATGGTAAAGAAAGACCTATCGGTGCGAATCCACAAGTGCCCGACATGTGGATTAGAAATTGATCGTGACGTAAACGCAGCGATCAACATTCTGCATCGAGGGTTAGAAATTCGACGGCAAGTCAGCTAACTTGTATGCGCCACATAGGCATGGAACGTGCCGAATCCACGCTTGCGGAGATCATGTAAGACCTGCTACGGCAGGCGGTGGTCGATGAAGCAAGAAGTTCTCGCCTCTAAGCGAAGCGAAGGCGGGAGCAGTTCACTCAAGATTTTAGGTATCAAAGGATGAAACAAGTCGTCGCTGCAGGCAATTGTAACCGTCAAGTACTTTTGAGCAGTTTTCGCTAAATAATTTTCAACATCTACGAATCACTAAATATGGTTCTCTGTGTTCGAGTCGGTAACTGTCCCCGCTGATATGGATCACCTCACTTTTGTGCAAATCGCTGAATAGTATCGCTGTTGTAATCGCTCGATCCACTATAGATTCAAAACAAAGAGGTCAAAATAAACTAGACAAACATCACTAAAAGTAATAAACTATCATTATGGAACAAGAAGAATTTTTACCCATTGGAAAAGTGGCGAAACGGCTTGGTGTGAGTACCCAAACGATTCGACGGTGGCAGAAAGAAGGGAAAATTCAAGAGTTACGTTCACCGACCAATCGAAGGCTTTATAGCGTTCGAGAAGTAAAACGAATCATGGGAGTTCGCCATTCAGAATTGGTTGTGATTTACGCAAGGGTGTCATCGGCAAAACAAAAGGCAGATGGGAATCTCGAACGACAAGTGGAACGCTTGAAACGTTACGCAGAAGATCACGGATATGAAGTGATGCGTGTGTTTCAAGAGCAAGCGTCAGGCATTAATGAGAATCGCAAACAACTCCAGCATTTGATGACCATGGCGGAACAACGAGAATTTCAGCGATTGCTTATCGAATCTCCTGATCGCTTGGCAAGGTTCGGGTTTCGCTATCTCGAACGATATTTGAAAAGTCATGGTGTCATCATAGAATCCACTCACGCGAAAGAACCGAAAACGTCACAAGAAGAATTGGTCGAAGATTTGCTCACCATCATTACGGTATTTTCTGCGAGATTGTACGGCAAACGCTCACAGGAGTTTCGCGAAAAAACAAAAAAACTGATGACCGAAATGAACGGGGGTGAAGCCAATGGCGATGGTCACGAAAACGATCAAGTTGGGCGTTCATAGAGAAATTCACGAGATCAAACGCCAAGCGATCCTCCACACGCAAACGCTTTACAATCGCGTCATTGCGTTTTATATGGATTTCTTCGTGGCACATTTGAGCGTGTTGGATGAAAAAGTGGCATATACGAAAAAGAACGGGGAGCAAGCAGAAAGAAATTGGACGAATCAAGAATTACTGACCTTTGCGGAAGTTCACACCTTGTCTACTAAGGCGCACCCGCATCCGATTTGGCCGCTTTATACCTCGTTGCCCGAAGGAATGCCCACTGATCTGCGGCGTGCCGCTATCAATCACGCGAACGGCAAAGTAAAAGGCTGGTACACTCTTCTCCAGCAGTGGGAGGAAGGCGGAAAGAAAGGCGGTCAACCGCAATTAGGGGAACCGAATGAGCCGGTCACCTTCTACGCCAGCATGGTGGACTACCCTGAACTGGATTTGTCACCACAGGTCAAAACACAGCACACATTCATTGCGGTCAAACTCTGGTATGAAGGCCAGTGGCAGATGGTGCCGTTACCCATCGTGTTGCCAAAGTACGCACAGAACACGCTGGCCGCCTCGCAGGAAGAAAGCAGACGGATCAAAAGTGAAACAGAATCCATCAAAGCGAGGAAAGCGCCGAAGGAGAAGCTAACAAGCGAAGAACGCGCAGTATTGCGTCCGCAAGTTTGGGTGGCTCTCTCGTTGTCTATTTACGTCAAGCGCGACAAGCAATATCCCAATCACACTCGCTTCGCGCTTCATGTGCCATTTGAGAAATACATCGAAACACCCAAAAAAGCAAAGGATCAACTTCAACTTGATTCCGGCCTGCCTGTTGTCACGGTGGATCTTGGGGTCAATCGTTTGGCGGTCATGGGGGCGTTCGTGAATCACGAATTGATCGCCACGAAGTTTATACATGGCGGCGAATTGAACCACAAACGGCACTTGTTGTTGAACGTGATCAACAAAAAGCGGGCGCAGAGTGGGCGATTGCAAAGTGGAGTACAAGACAACCAAGCATTGTGGGCGAAGGTACGCAATATGGACGACAACGCGGCGCGGCAGGTTGCCCGCCAGATCGTCAATTTTGCTATCGAACATGATGCGCACGTCATTGTGTTGGAATACCTTCGCGGCTACCGAGCGCCGAAAGAGAAGATGAGTCGATCTGGCAGGAAGAATCACAAGCGAGCCTACTGGTTGCGCGGTCAAATCATGGAGTGGGTACGCGATTTGGCATTTCGCGAAGGGATCTTAACGGTGGAACGCAATCCCGCCTATACCAGCCAAATGTGTCCGCACTGCCAAGCGGAATACCGGCACGTCGGGGTTCGGATCAAACACACATTCACCTGTTCAAATCCGAATCATCATTATGGAGCGGATGCCGACTTTGTAGGGATGATGAATCTCTACAGGAAGTGGCAGCGCACCTTTTCGTATCCTTCTAAGAAAAGCAAGAAGGATGAACCAAAGCCTACACAGGCGATTGCCTAATCTAGTGCAGGTCATAAAGCAAGCCAATGACTTGTTTTATGTGCCCAGTGGTGTGGGACGAATCTGAGGTTGATCATGAGGGTACTGCATTGCCAGGGAGAGGATCAACCACACGCCGATAAGAGGATACACCCTAACTCCTCTCCATCCGCAAGGATGAGAAAAAGGTCAGTCGAATGGCAGTTGATCATGTTTGTCTATGTTTTCGGTCAACTGTTGACACCACTTGTGTGAAGTCAAGGAGTGATGCTGCGTGACTGTGTTGGGTTCGATGGGGATCGTTGCTGTGGTTATCCTCGTGTTGGCCGTTGGTATCTTGGTCGGCGAGTACCTGTACCGCCAGTTTGGCAAAGAGAACAGCCGTGTCGGCAAGGTGTTTGCGCCCGTGGAAACGCTGTTGTTCCGCGCTGTGGGCGTCGATCCGACGGTGAAAATGGACTGGAAGGCATACCTGCGTTCTTTGATGATGGTCAACATCGCCATGATGGTGTTCGCCTATCTCGTCTTTCGTTTGCAAGGGGTACTCCCGTTGAACCCCGCTCACATCAAAGCCATGCCGTGGGATCTCGCCTTCAATACGGCGGCGAGTTTCATCACGAACACCAACTGGCAAAACTATGCGGGCGAGCAATCTCTGTCGTATCTGGGACAGATGCTGGCGATCACCTACTTGCAGTTTACCTCCGCCGCCACGGGGTTTGTGGCGGCGATCGCATTTTTGCGCGGATTGATTGCCCACCGCTCCCCCTCGCTCGGCAATTTTTGGGCTGATTTCATCCGCGTTCACACCCGCCTGCTGCTGCCGCTCGCGATTGTGTTCGCTCTCGTACTGATCGGCCTTGGCGTGCCGCAAACGCTTGCCGGGGCGCAGGTCGTCCACACGCTCCAGGGCGGCATACAGACGATTGTGCGCGGTCCTGTCGCGTCACTGGAAGCGATCAAACAACTGGGCACCAACGGCGGCGGGTACATGAACGCCAATTCAGCGCACCCCTTCGAAGATCCGGGTGCCCTATCGACCGTCCTGGAAATGATCGCGATGGGCGTTGTGCCGGCCGGCCTGGTTTGGACGTTTGGGCGTTTCATTAAAAACCGCAGGCAAGCGGTGGTGTTATACGTGTTCTTGACGGCGACCCTGCTTGTCGGGGCATTCGTGATCTACGGCGCGGAGGCGGGGGGCAACCCGATCCTGCAACACGCACTGGGGATTCGCGGCCCGAACATGGAAGGCAAAGAGGTGCGCTTTGGGACTGCGCTCTCCAGCGCCTTTGCGGCGATGACGACCGCGTTCACAACGGGTGCCGTCAACGCAATGCACGACAGTCTAATGCCGCTTGGCGGCCTTGTTCCCCTGCTGTTCATGATGTTCAACCTGGTCTTTGGCGGAGAGGGCGTCGGGTTATTGAACATTCTCATGTTTCTCATCATCACGGTGTTCCTGTCCGGTCTGATGGTGGGGCGCACGCCGGAGATTTTCGGCAAAAAAATCGAGGCGCGTGAGATCAAGTTGGCCACGATCGCGATGCTGGTTCATCCTTTTATCATTCTCGTTCCGACGGCGATCGCCCTTGTCACGAAAGCGGGGACGTCGTCCATCCTGAACCCGGGACTGCACGGATTGTCCGAGGTGCTGTACGCCTTCACCTCGGCGGCGGCGAACAACGGCTCGGCGTTTGCGGGACTGAACGGGAACACGGTGTTTTACAATCTGACGCTCGGCATCGTCATGCTGATCGGTCGCTACGTGTCTCTAATCGCCATGTTCGCGATTGCCGGGTCGTTAGCGAGTAAAGCTGTGATTCCGCCCAGTTCTGGGACGCTGCGGACGGACACGTTCGCGTTTGGCGGCGTGTTCGTTGCGGTGTTTGTGATCGTCGGTGCGCTGACGTTTTTCCCGGCGCTCGCCATTGATCCGATCGGCGAACACTTGCAGATGTGGGCAAGGCTGGCCACGTTAGGTCGATGACGCATTGAGGCGAGAAGGAGAATGAGCATGAGTAGGAAGTCCAAATCGTTTTCAAAAGAGATCGTGGGACGCGCTGTTTGGGAATCGTTTGTGAAAATGGATCCGCGTGTGCTGGTGCGTAATCCAGTGATGTTGGTGGTGGAAATCGGTTTTGTCATCACGCTGTTGTTGACGTTCGACCCCGACCTGTTTGGCGGCCATTATGGCGGTAGCGAGCGCTGGTACAACAGCACCGTGACCGTGACGCTGCTGGTCACGGTCCTGTTCGGCAACTTTGCCGAGGCGGTCGCGGAGGGGCGAGGTAAGGCGCAGGCTGAGTCGCTGCGCAAGACGAAGACCGACCTGTTCGCGTACCGGCAGACGGCAAACGGTTCGTTTGAAGAAGTTCCGGCGACGACACTCCATAAGGACGACATTGTGCGCGTGCGCACGGGCGAGATGATCCCGTCGGACGGCGAGGTGATGGAGGGACTGGGGAGCGTCGATGAGTCGGCGATCACAGGCGAATCGGCGCCAGTGATCCGTGGCGCGGGCGGCGACTTCAGCTCGGTGACGGGTGGCACCAAGCTGCTTTCGGACGAGTTGTTCATCCGCATTACCGTCGAGCCGGGTGAGTCGTTTTTGGACAAAATGATCGGGTTGGTCGAGGGGGCGAGCCGGCAAAAAACCCCGAATGAATTGGCGCTGTCTGTGCTGCTCGCGGGGCTTACCCTGATCTTTCTGATTGTAGTTGTGACGCTTGAACCGATGGCGCGTTATGTCCACGGCCAGATCGATGTCGCGACGCTGATCGCCCTCCTCGTGTGCCTGATCCCGACGACGATTGGCGCGCTGTTGTCGGCGATTGGCATCGCGGGGATGGATCGTGTCATTCGCTTTAACGTGATCGCCAAGTCGGGCAAAGCGGTGGAAGCGGCAGGCGACGTCAACACCCTGATTCTCGACAAAACGGGCACGATCACGATTGGCAATCGGCTTGCGAGTGAGTTTGCGCCGGTCGGATCGCACAGTGAAGCGGAACTCGTCGAAGTAGCGGTGATCTCTTCGCTGTTTGACGAAACCCCGGAAGGTCGTTCGGTGGTGGACTTGGGCAGGGATAAAGGCTTCGCGCGTTTGCGGGAGGCATACGCTGCTGCCGAAATCGTCGAATTTAGCGCGGATACGCGTTTGAGCGGACTGAATCTGGAGGACGGCACGCTCATTCGCAAAGGGGCGGTGGACGCCATCAAACGCCTGGTGCAAGAGCGCGGTGGGTCTGTGCCTGACGACCTTGACGAGGCCACCGAGCGCGTCGCCACGGCGGGCGGAACGCCGCTCGCCGTGGTCAAGGACGCCGACGTTTACGGCGTGATTTACCTGAAGGACATTGTCAAGAGCGGCATGCGCGAGCGGTTCGCGGAACTGCGCAAAATGGGGATCAAAACGGTCATGTGTACGGGCGACAACCGCTTGACGGCGGCCACCATCGCGCACGAGGCGGGGGTAGACGACTTTATCGCGGAAGCGAAGCCGGAGGACAAAATGCGCCTGATCCGCGCGGAGCAGGAGCAGGGCAAGCTGGTGGCGATGTCGGGCGACGGCACCAACGATGCGCCCGCGCTCGCGCAGGCGGATGTGGGACTGGCGATGAACACGGGCACGACGGCAGCCAAAGAGGCGGGCAACATGATCGACCTCGACTCGGACCCGACCAAGCTGATCGAAGTCGTGTCGATCGGCAAGCAACTCCTGATCACGCGCGGGGCGATCACCACGTTTTCGATCGCCAACGACGTCGCTAAGTACTTCGCCATCATTCCGGCGATCTTTATCACGATGATTCCGGCGTTAAAAGCGCTCAACGTGATGCACCTGACGAGTCCGCACAGCGCGATCCTGTCGGCGCTTGTGTTCAACGCGCTCATCATTCCGTTTTTGATCCCGCTCGCGATGCGCGGCGTCAAGTACCGTCCGATGAGCGCAACGGGTTTGCTTTTGCGCAACCTGCTCGTGTACGGTGTCGGCGGTGTCATCACGCCGTTTGTCGGGATTAAGCTGATTGACCTGTTGTTGACGGCGCTTGGCGTCGCGCACTTGTAAAGGAAGTCCGGACTCGCATGAATTTGGAGGGGTAGCTTGTGGTCAATTTCTGGCGTTCGATTCGCTTTACGCTGGTGTTCGCCGTGATTCTGGGGCTTTTGTATCCGCTGCTCGTGGCGGGCATCGGCAACGTATTGTTCCCGTTTCAGGCGGGCGGCAGCATCGTTTCTTGGCAGGGTCGGCCGGTCGGTTCGCTCTTGATCGCACAAAGGACAACTTTGCCGGGACTTTTTCAGCCGCGTCCTTCCGCAGTCGGTTATGCGGCGAATGCGTCGGGCGGTTCCAACCTTGGACCGACGAACCCCGCGCTTGTCGCAGAAGTCAAGGGCAACTTGCAGGCGGTACTCAGGCAAAACCCCGGAGTGACGGCGGCGGCGGTGCCGACCGACATGGTGGAGTCATCCGCTTCTGGCCTCGATCCGGACATCTCGATGCCGAACGCGCTGTTGCAGGTGCCGCGCGTGGCGCGTGCCACCGGACTGAGCGAGGCTGCGCTGCGGCAATTGATCGATCGGGAGGAAACGCGCCCGGTGCTGGGGATCTGGGGTGAGCCGATGGTGAATGTGATGCGTTTGAACCTGGCGATCGTAAAGCGTACGGGGAGATGACAGTGTCGTCGGGAGAAGTATTCGGAACAGAATTGGGTCAACTGAAAATATTTATCGGCGCCGCGCCGGGCGTCGGCAAAACGTACATGATGCTGCGGGAAGCGGTGTCGCTGCTGGAACGCGGCATCGATGTCGTCGTCGGGTACGTGGAACTTCATGAGCGCCCGGAAACGGCTGCGCAAATGGCAAAACTGGAGGTTTTGCCGCGAAAAAAAATTAAGTTTCAGAGCCATGTGTTTGAGGAAGTGGATCTCGACGCGATTGTGGCGCGCGACCCTGATGTGGTGATCATTGACGAACTGGCGCACACCAACGCCCCTGGTTCCACGTTCTCTAAGCGCTACATGGATGTGGAGTTCTTGCTTGAGCAGAAGATCTCTGTGTTGACTGCCGTGAACGTTCAGCACATTGAAGGCATCAGTGAAGAGGCGGAAGAGATTACGGGCATGTCAGTGAAGGAAACGATCCCCGTGGCGTTGATTAAGCGTGCCAATGAGGTGTCGGTGATCGACGTGACGCCGGAAACCCTGCGCCAGCGCCTGCGCGACGGGTATATCTACCCTACGGACAAGGTGGATTTGGCGCTGGAAAATTTTTTCCGAAAAGCGAACCTGTCGGGACTCCGCGAGTTGGCGCTGCGGGTCGTGGCGGAGGATGTCGAGGAGCGGTTGGAGCGTTCCTACTCGCGCAACAAAATTCCCGGACCGGTCGGCGCACGTGAGGTGATCATGGTGTGCGTGGGGGACTACGAACGCGCGATCAAGTTGATGTTGCGTGGGCACCGCATGGCGATGCGCCTTAAAGCCGATTTGCACGTTCTCACGATTCGCAACGGCGACGAGTCACTGCGTTCGGCAAGAGAGCGTTTGCAAATCAGCCGATTGCAGGAACTGGCTGACGAATACGCGGCGGAAATGATCGTAGAGTTGCGCAATGACCGAAAAATCGGCGTGGTAATCGCCGATGTCGCCAAGCGCTTAAACGTCACGCAAATCGTGATCGGCCAAACGGTCACGAAACACGCCTGGGAAAAAATCTGGGCCGACAACCCGTTTCGTTATCTATTGACCAACCTGCGGTACACTGATCTGCGCATTGTCGGATGGAGGGAAATGCCAAACATCGCTTCTTCCGCACAGGGGATCAACGCGAAGGCGGCGGTGAATCCGACGCTGAGTAAAAGGCGGGGGCGATTGATCATCTATGTGGGTGCGGCGCCTGGCGTCGGCAAAACGTACAAGATGCTGCAGGACGCGCATGACTGGAAGCGGCGCGGGCGCGACGTCGTCATTGGCTTGATCGAAACGCACGGGCGCGCAGAAACGGCGGAGCAAATCGGGGATTTGGAGATGATTCCAAAACAACGGTTTGACGTGGAGGGGCATGACTATGAGGAGTTGGATGTCGACGCCATTGTTAAGCGTCATCCGACCTACGTGATTATCGATGAACTCGCCCATTCCAACGTGCCGGGGTGCGCTCGCGAAAAGCGCTATCAGGACGTTTTGTACGTGCTTGAACGCGGCATCAACGTCGTGACGGCTGTCAACATCCAGCACTTGGAGAGTTTGCGCGACAAGGTGGAACACATCACGGGGGTCAAGGTGCGCGAACGGATACCGGACTGGTTTATGAAACTGGCGGATGAAGTCAAGCTGATGGATGTTACGCTGGAAACCCTGCAACAGCGTTTGCTGGCAGGAAAAATCTACGCAAAAGACAAAATCCAGCGCGCGCTCGATCATTTTTTTCAAACCGCCAACCTGGCGGCACTGAGAGAGCTGGCGTTATTGGAAGTCGCTGATGTTGTGGATCAGCGCATCCACAAAGACCATCATGGATTAGAATTCGAGCGCATTCTGGTCTGCGTCAATCATCGCCCCCACTCGGAAAAGCTGATTCGTCGCGGCTGGCGGCTTGCTGATCGGCTGAACGCGGAGTTGTGGGTACTTGTCGTGTTGACGGAGGAGTCGGGCAACTCGGACAGCGACAAGGATTTGACGAAGATTCGGAGTTTGAGTGAACAGTTTGACGCTCGTTTTCTCACGCGTCAGGCAGGGGATCAGAATGTCGGTGCGACAATCGTCAAGGTAGCGGAAGAACTGCAGGTGTCTCAGTTGGTGGTCGGTCAGCCGCTGATCGGGAAAGGCATGCTGGCGCGGATGAAGACGAATCCAATCGAGTACGTGCTAGAGAATGCGGAGTTTGTCGACCTGCACATCGTCGGGTATGAGCGCAACTAGCGACTTGCGAGGCTGCGCGAAGTGACGAGATTCGGTACAATGGATGTGCAAATGATGGCGGAAAGGATGGAGGCAAGTGGAGTACGTCAAACTGGGGCGCACCGGTCTTGAGGTGTCGAGGATTTGTCTGGGGTGCATGCAATGTCGTCAATTTAAACATCAAATCATTTACAATGCCGATTTCTTGTTCATATAAAATCGTTTCTTCCTAGGGGTTTTGCGTTCAAATTTTCTGTCTGGTCGTATGGGGGTTCGATTTTTAGCGATGACAGCAAGCACCTTTTTCATTGCGCGTTCTCTCTTATTAGGATCCGGTTCCAA
>JAJZCL010000076.1 GCA_021846165.1 Bacillota bacterium
CAGATGACGAGTGAGTTCGTGAAAGCCAAACCAGCTTACATTGTCATTGAAGATTGGAATGGGAACGGGATGCTCAAGAATCACAAACTCGCAAAAGCCATTCAAGACAATCGTCTGGCGGAAGTCAGACGGCAACTTGAATACAAATGCGAGTGGTACAGAGTGGGATTGATCATTGCGGATCGTTTCTATCCATCCTCACAACTTTGTTCTTATTGTGGGCACAAGAAAGTGGACTTCAAACTTTCGGATCGAGTGTACCGTTGTGAACATGGTGAGAATCTGATGGATCGGGACTTGAACGCCGCCACCAATCTGCTTCACTACAAAATGCACGAAGTGTCAGCGTAAAACGACAACGTGCATGTGTACCGATTCGTTGGTCGGGAATGGAAGCCCTTGGAGCGTCATACAAACGCAAGTAGCTCAGGCGAAAGCGGACGCGCTGAATTGGGAAAAGAGCGGAAACGATCAAGGTTTTATAAGTCTCTTGCAACGGCGAACGGTTCGTGACGGATGAAACGACGAGGTATCCAAGATCGCAGGCGGCTTTTGCAAAGGCCAAGGGGGCAATACCGGGTGGCGTGAACAGCCCCGTTCGCGCCTTTCGCGCAGTGGGCGGCGAGCCGCTGTTTTTTGCGCACGGCGAGGGCGCGTATGTGTGGGACATCGACGGTCACCGCTACGTCGATTACATGCTGTCTTGGGGACCGCTGATTGCGGGTCACGCCCATCCGGAAGTGGTGCAAGCGGTGCAGGAGCAGGCGGCGAAAGGCACGAGTTTTGGCGCGCCCACGCAGATCGAAACCGAACTGGCCGAGACGATCAAGGCGATTTTTCCCTCGATGGATTTGGTCAGGATGGTCAATTCGGGCACAGAGGCGACGATGAGCGCCCTGCGCCTCGCGCGCGCGTATACGGAACGGACGAAGATCGTCAAGTTTGCCGGTTGCTACCACGGCCATGCGGACAGCCTCCTGATTCGCGCCGGTTCAGGCGTCGCGACGCTGGGACTGCCGGATTCGCCGGGAGTGCCGGGCGACGTGGCGGCGCAGACGCTGACTGTGCCGTACAACGACATCGCGGCGCTGCGCACGGTGTTCACAAGCTATGGCGACGATATCGCGGGCGTGATCGTCGAGCCAGTGGCAGGCAATATGGGCATGGTGCTGCCAGAAGAAGGGTTTTTGCATACGCTTCGCGAGCTGACGCGAGAGTACGGGGCGCTGCTGATTTTTGACGAGGTCATGACAGGGTTTCGCGTTGCGCTTGGCGGTGCGCAAGAACACTTTGGCATTACCCCCGATCTGACGACGCTCGGCAAGGTGATCGGGGGCGGGCTGCCTGTCGGCGCGTACGGTGGGCGGCGCGACATCATGGCGATGGTGGCGCCGCTCGGCCCTGTGTACCAGGCGGGTACGCTGTCCGGCAATCCACTCGCCATGGCGGCGGGACTTGCGACGCTGCGGTTGATTCGTGCGCCGGGGGTGTACGAGCGTTTTCACGAGTTGGGGAAAGCATTGACAGGCGGTTTGGCGGCGCTGGCGAAGCGCATGAATGTGCCGCTGCAAACGGCGCAACTCGGCAGCATGTTCGGCGTGTTCTTCGCAGAGCAGCCGGTGCGCGACTACGAGAGCGCACAAAAGGCGAACAATGAGCGCTATCGGCGGTATTTTCACGCGATGCTGGAGGCAGGCGTGTACCTCGCACCGTCACAATTGGAGTCCGGATTCTTGGCGACGGCGCACGGCCACGAAGAAATCGAAAAAACATTGGAAGCGGCAGAACGCGCGTTTCGTATGCTATAATCAATCGTAGATAACAATGATTCTCATAAACTATTAAGCGGGTCTTAGTGAACGCGCCGTAGATCCCCCTGCTATCCTCTGTGGGGCTGCGGTAGGTATGGTGAGGATGTCAAAAGTAAGGGGCGCGGTTTTTCTGCTAGATGTGAAACGCAGACGGTTTGTTTTGGCTTCACTGATGGTCGCCATGTTCCTGTCGGCGATGGAGGGAACGATTGTTTCGACGGCGATGCCGACCATCATCGGGGATTTGGGAGGATTTTCCCTGTTCGCATGGGTGTTTTCGCTGTTTTTGCTGGCACAGGTGGTAACGATTCCGATTTACGGAAAATTGGCGGACGTGTTTGGCCGCAAACGGGTCTTTACCTTTGGCATCGTGATTTTTCTTATCGGTTCGCTGTTGTGCGGGCTGTCCCGCAGCATGATCGTGCTGATTGTTTCCCGCGCCGTGCAAGGCATCGGCGCGGGCGCGGTGCAGTCGATTGCGACCACGATTGTGGGGGATATTTACACGCTTGAAGAGCGGGCGCGGGTGCAGGGGTACATCAGCAGCGTCTGGGCGCTCGCATCGGTAGTGGGACCAGCGCTTGGCGGTCTGATCGTGCAAACGGTAGGGTGGTCATGGGTGTTTTGGATCAACCTTCCGGTCGGGGTTCTCGCCATGGTTGGGGTGGGGGTGTTTCACCATGAAATTCGCACCATCAAGCAGCATGCGATCGATTGGAGCGGGTCGCTGCTGATCATGATCGGCACCTCAGCGCTCATCTTAGCGCTCGTTGAGGGCGGCGTGGCGTGGTCGTGGACAAGCGTGCCAATCCTCGTGTCGCTCGCCGTGTTCATCGTGTTTACGGCGCTTTTTTTGCTGCGCGAGCGAGCGGCGAAAGAACCGATCCTGCCGCTTGGTCTGCTGAAACGCCCGATCATCATGTACGGCAACCTATTGTCGCTGATCGTGGGCGGCGTCACCTACGGCATCTCCTCGTTCACGCCCACCTTTGCCCAAGGCGTGCTGGGTACCAGCTCGATTGTGGCCGGTCTCACGATCTCCACGCTCTCGCTCGGATGGCCCATCGCCTCGTCGCTTTCCGGTTCACTGATTATTCGGCGCGGTTTCCGCTTTACGGCGGTGCTTGGCATGGTCGTGATTGTGGCGGCGACGGTGCTGTACGCCGCTATGGTCAACCCTGCGCTGAGTCCATTCGCGCTGGCGGGCGCGTCGACCGTGTTCGGGTTCGGTTTGGGGTTCGCCTCGACGTCTTCTTTGATTGCGGTGCAGACCGCGGTGGATTACTCGCAACGCGGCGTCGCAACCGGCGCCAACATGTTTGCACGCACCCTCGGCAGTTCCCTCTTTGTCGCCGTTCTCAGCAGCGTGATGAACGGTGAAATCCTCAGGCAGTTGAAGCTGGCGTCGGAAAACCCGCAGTTTGCAGCCACACTGGGGCGGCTAGGCGGGCACCTGAACGTGACCAACACCCTGCTCAACGAAAACGCCCGCCAACGCCTGTCGCCAGGTGTGCTGCACATCCTTCGGGGCGCACTCACATCCGGCGTCGACCACGCCTTCTGGTGGCTGCTCGCCATCGCCGCGGCAGGGCTTGTCTTTGCCTGGTTGATGCCGAAAAACATCACCAACCCATCTTGAACAACAGCGCATACTGTTTTCCATGTCATAAACTGGCGTCGTCAAGCGTATGAATGTTCGGAAAAGGCTTGCCGATGGGAGGTGCGGTGAATGGAGGAACGAACGGATCAGCCGATGTTTGATCTGTATCTGGATCAGCAGGTATTTATGGATTCGGTGCGCGGGAATGAACGGATCGATCAATACTCCGCCTATACGGAAGTGACGGCATTTGAGCAGCGCGGCGAGGATTTGCGTCTAGAAGGCCACATTCTTGTCGCCGCTTATCTGGAACTGGAGGGTGACGACGGCGATCAGGTGGAGCATGTCGAAACCCGTCTACCGTTTGAGGTGACGGTGCCGATTTACGCGCAGATGCCGGGAATGCTCAACGTCAAGGTGCAAGTGCCGGAACTGGAGTTGGAGATTTTGGGGCCGGGGTGGCTGCACGTGAAAGCCCTGTTGCTCGTCGAAGGCCTGTCGGTGGAAGGTGGTGCCACCGTCACTTGCGGGGCGCAAGAGTTTCATGTCGGCGAAACGGCAGAAGACGATACTGGCGCGGCGCTGGCTGAGGCGTCAACCGGCGAGGCGGCTGTGCCCGACCCGCCGCATCAGTGGTTTGAGTCGGATGAGTCGCTGACAGAAAGTGGATGGAAAGTGCAGTTGCAAGGGGCAGATCGCGCCTTCCACGGCACCGATCCGGAACCGGGCGGCGTGTCGCCAGCGGATGTGGTCGAGGAGGAATCGGTCTCGGTGTGGGATGTGCCTGCGGACTTTACCCAGCGCGTAGAGTCGCCGCTCGCCGTCAGGGGTGACGCGCCCGCCTCCGGCAGCGCGGCAGGCGCTGATGTGCCCCCTGCCTCCGGCAGTACGGCAGACGACGCAAGCGTCGCCGTGGACGCGCCGCGTGCGGGTGCCAGCGAACATACCGAGAGCGCGTCGGCAAAGGAACTCGTGGACACCCGGTTCGACCTGGCGCGTGAGGAACAGGTGCCGATGTTCCCTGAAGCGCAAGGGCATATCCCTGCGTTGCTTGAGTTGGAGCCGTTTTCTCCGTCGTCCACCGGGGAGCCGGGCACGCCATCCGCCTCGTATGCCGCATTGCCGGAACAGACAGAGCCGATGACGGCAGCCGAATGGTTTTGGAGAACCCTGCAAATCCCCGACAGCGAGACGCGCTACACCCTGAAGTACCGCATCGTGCAAGCGGAAGAAACACTGGAGGAGATCGCGGGATTTTACCATGTTCAGATGACGGAACTGATGGCGGTGAACCAACTGCAAAACACCTACGCGAGTCCGGGCGACATCCTCTACATTCCGAGCGCCTTTTGACGCGCGTCAATGAACATCCAGAAAAAAAATCACCATTACCGTGATCAACCCGGCCAGGATCATCAGCGTGATGAGGGAAGGGGAAAACAGCATTTGCAACATGGTCAGAAAAATGCAGCCGAGCAGAATGACTTTGGCAAATCGCGCGAGTGCGTAAATAAAACCAGGCATTGGCGTGCCCCTCCCAACGTTGTTCCAACCAACTTATGCGCAGCGGTAAGGATGTGTGCGCACGAGGGAAACCTTGTGCGCTTTTTTGTGGTATCATAAGTTTGTTATGCCTATGGAGTGAATGCGGGTGATCAGTTGGACTGGTTGAAGAATTTTACGCCTAAAGAATGGCGTTTTAAGGTGATCCTTTATGTGGCGCTCGCGGCGGGTGCGATCGGCGTCGCGATTGCCTGGTTCGAGAAAGGAACCGTGCTAACGAGCCTGAGTTCGGGAATGGGGTTGCCGATGCTGGTTGCGCCGTACCTAGTCGCGCCGCGCGTCAAGTCTCAGCGCGTTGCGCAAGGGGCGGCGACGGGTTTGCTTGGCGGCGTCTTTGCCCTGGCTGTCATGTTCGTGTTTGACACGCCTAAGTATATGCCGCTTGCGGGGAAAGTCGGCTTGCTGTACCTAGAGTATGCGGTCGCCGCCGTGGCGATGTCGTGGTTGTCGGCGATGCTCTCGAAGTGGACGGACAAGTATGCGGCAAAGCGCACGGCGCAAGCGAATGAGAAGCGTCAGCGCGAACGGGTGGAACAGCACAAGGATCGCTATCGCGTCGGCAAAGACGGGAAGATCGAGCGGATCCACCGGAAGAAACGCAAAAAGCGTTAACGGCGGCGGTGGCTGCCAAGGTGTTGAAGAGGGCGCTGGCAAGCGCACGCAGCCGCTCACGCTTGGCGCGAGGATGAAAGGCTTTTTTTGTTTGGAACGCGATCGATGAACGAGGTGAATGGAATGAGTCAAACGACTGAGAGGCAAGAAGCGGGTGGTCTGGGAACGTACGATGCAGCCACGCTTGAAACGGGTTTGTACGAGTGGTGGGTGGAGGAAGGTTTTTTTCGGGCGGGTCAGGATCCAGGGAAAAAACCGTTCACCATCGTCATGCCGCCACCGAACGTCACGGGCGTGCTGCACCTGGGGCATGCACTCGACAGCACGATCCAGGATCTGCTGATTCGCTTCAAGCGGATGCAGGGGTACGACGCGCTGTGGGTGCCAGGCACCGACCATGCGGGCATTGCGACGCAAACGCGCGTCGAGGCGAAGCTGATGGAAGAGAGCGGCACCACCCGGCATGACTTGGGACGCGAAAAATTTATCGAGCGGGTGTGGTCGTGGAAGGAAGAGTACGCAGCGGTGATTCGTGCGCAGATTCGGCGCGTCGGCGCGTCGGTCGACTGGTCGCGCGAGCGTTTCACGATGGACGAGGGCCTCTCCGGCGCGGTGCGCGAGGTGTTCGTGCGCCTGTACGAGGACGGCTTGATTTACCGCGGCAACTACATCATCAACTGGTGCCCGCGCTGCGGTACGGCGCTGTCCGACATCGAAGTGGAGTACAAAGAGCAGCACAGCGTCATCTACGAGATCTCCTATCCGCTCGTGTCAGGGGAGGGTTCGCTCACAGTCGCGACGACGCGGCCAGAAACGATGTTCGGCGACGTGGCAGTGGCGGTACACCCTGACGATGAGCGTTACAAGCACCTGGTAGGCTCGACTTTGCGCCTGCCGCTCGTCGAACGAGCGATTCCTGTGATTGCCGACGAGTATGTGGAACCTGAGTTTGGCACGGGCGCGGTGAAAATCACGCCTGCCCATGACCCGAACGACTTTGCGGTGGGACAGCGTCACCGCTTGCCGTCAGTCAACGTCATGGAAAAAGACGGCACCCTCAACCACCACGCGGGCGAGTTTGCTGGGATGGATCGCTTTGCCGCACGCAAGGCGGTCATCAAGGCGTTACAAGAGCGCGGCCTGATTCGCGAACAACCTCACCTGCACGCAGTCGGGCACTGCGAGCGCTGCGGCACGGTCGTCGAACCGTGGCTGAGTACGCAGTGGTTTGTCAAAATGCAGCCGCTCGCGGCACCGGCGCTCAACATCGTGCAGGACGGCGTCACGCGGTTCGTGCCCGAGCGGTTTGCGAAGACTTACCAGCACTGGTTAGAGAATATCCGCGACTGGTGCATTTCCCGTCAGCTTTGGTGGGGGCACCGGATTCCCGCCTGGTACTGCGACGACTGCGGCGCTACCACGGTCGCGCGGGAAGCGCCCGCGACCTGTTCGCACTGCGGCGGAACGCGCATCCATCAGGACGAGGATGTACTCGACACCTGGTTCAGTTCCGCGCTCTGGCCGTTTTCAACGATGGGCTGGCCGCAGGACAGCGAGGATTTTCGGCGCTACTTCCCGACGAGTGTGCTTTCGACAGGATTTGACATCATCTACTTCTGGGTCGCGCGCATGATCTTCTCGTCGCTGTACTTCACCGGGCGGGAGCCATTCCAAGACGTGCTGATCCACGGCCTTGTCCGCGACGCGGAGGGGCGCAAGTTTTCAAAGAGTCTTGGCAACGGCGTCGACCCGATGGACGTGATCGACAAGTACAGCGCCGATGCGCTGCGCTACATGCTCGTGACCGGCGCCACGATGGGGCAGGACATGCGCTTTTACATGGAGCGCGTCGAGGCCGCCCAGTCGCTCGTGACGAAGATTTGGAACGCGGCAAAATTTGTGCTGATGAACGCGGGAGGTGTAGAGCCAGTCACCGACGCACCCAAGCCGCAGCGCCTCGCCGATCGCTATATCCTGCATCGGCTGGAAGAAACAGTCACGCGCGTGACCACGGGCTTTGCCGACTATCAGTTCGCCGAAGCGGGGAAAGAGTTGTATGAGTTTTTTTGGAACGACTTTTGCGACTGGTACATTGAGCTTGCGAAAGTGGCACTGTACGAAGGGGACGAAGCGGAGAAACCCCCGACGCAGGCCATGCTGGTGTACGTTCTCGACCAAGCGCTGCGGTTGCTGCACCCGCTCATGCCGTTTGTGACAGAAGCAATCTGGCAACAACTGCCGCATGTCGGGCGCACGATCACGCTGGCGGCGTGGCCGACGACAGACCCGGCGCGGCTCGACCCTGCGGGCTATCACGAGATGGCGCTCGTCATGGACGCGATTCGCGCCGTACGCAACCTGCGCCACGAGGCGAACGTGAACCCCGGCAAGAAGGTCGCGGTCGTACTCAAGCCAGACCCTGCGCACGAGGCGTTGATGACGACGGCCATCCCGTCGCTCCGGCGGCTTTGCAATGCGGCGTCGGTGACCGTCGGCGCCGACGTTGCGCCGCCACAGGAGCGAATGACGAGCGTGATCGCGGGCGCCGAGGTGTACCTGTCGCTCGCAGGACTGGTGGACACAGAAGCAGAGCATGAGCGTCTGCAAAAGGAGAAAAGCGACCTTGACGGCGAGGTCGCGCGGCTCTTGAAAAAGCTTGACAACCCGTCGTTTGTCGCTAAGGCGCCCGCCGAGATTGTCGCGAAGGAACGGGAAAAACTCGCGCTGTACGAGGAGCGCCGGGCGAAGGTGTTGGCGGAAATGGCGCGTCTTTTGTGACACTGGGACAAGGTGGAGAATAGGATGGGATTATCGTGAGCCCAGAGGCGGATGCCGGGAGCGCCTACGCGTTTTTGCGGTCACGGTCGCGCTTTGGTTTTAGGCCGGGTCTTGAGCGCATGGCGCATCTGCTCGACCGCCTCGACCATCCGGAACGCGGCCTGCGTTATGTACACGTGGCCGGCACCAATGGCAAGGGGTCGACGTGCGCGTTTTTGTCCGCTTTATGGGGCGGAACGGAAGGAAAATGGCGGATTGGGCGATACACTTCCCCTGATTTGGGGAAAATAGAAGACAGGATCGTGCTGAATGAAACGCCCGTCGCAACCGCTGACTTGGCGGCGGCGCTCGCGCGGGTGCAGGCGGCGACGGAGGGAATTCCCGACGACTCCGAACTGGCGCCGACAGAGTTTGAGGTGCTGACAGCGGCGGCGTTTTTGTACTTTGCCGAGCAGAAGACAGATCTGGTCATCCTCGAAAGCGGGCTCGGCGGGCGCTATGACGCAACCAACGTCGTGACGCCCGAGGTAGCGGTGATCACCAGCGTGGGGCTGGATCACCAGCAGGTGCTGGGCGACACGGTGGCGAAGATTGCGTATGACAAAGCCGGCATCGTGAAGCCCGGCGTTCCCGTGGTGACGGCCGCGACGGGCGTGGCGCGGCGTGTGGTGGAGGACGTGGCGACCAGGCAGGGCAGCCGCCTTTACGCTTTGGGGCGGGACTTTCGATCTGTGCGCGAGAGCGCACCGGGGTGGGACGGACAGCGCATCAGCTACTTTGGGTTGCGGCAGGACGCGCACGGACTCCAGCTCGCGTTGCCCGGCGATTTTCAGACGGACAACGCGGCTGTGGCACTAGCGGCATGTGAAATCACGGCCCAACAACTCGGCGTAAAGCCCGATCTGCGGGCGCTGGTGGGCGCTCGTTGGCCTGGCCGCATGGAAGTGTTTACTGTCGACGGAGTGCGCGTGACGCTTGACGGCGCGCACAATGCACCGGCGGCGCGGGCGTTAGCGAATGCGCTGGACGCTTTGGGCGCACGGCGCTGGTACCTAGTGTTCGGTGTGCTTGCCGACAAAGACATCCCCGCACTTTTCGCGCGCCTTTTACCTTTTGCGGCGCACGTCTGGCTCGCACGACCGGCTACACCGAGGGCGGCCAGCGTCGACACACTTGCGGCAATGCTTGCCGCCGCGCCCGGCACCGCGCCCGGCGTGGTACGCGCGGATGCGGTGCGAGAAGCGGTGAAGTGGGCGCTTGCGGCGGCAAAGCTTGACCCGGCTTGCGACGGCGTCCTCGTGACCGGTTCTCTGTACACCGTGGCGGAAGCGCGCACGTACCTTACAAATTGAGCAGAGTGGGAAAGGAAACGTGGCCAGCATGGAGATCAACGACAATCGGTTGCGCATCCATTTTATTGGGATTGGCGGCGCGGGCATGGGTGCGATTGCCAATATTTTACTTGATCGCGGGTTTGTCGTCAGCGGTTCCGACGTGTCTGAACACGAGCAGATCAAAACACTAAGAGA
>JAJZCL010000077.1 GCA_021846165.1 Bacillota bacterium
TCTGTCTGTGGCAATCTTTTTCCATTTGTGAAGCATGGTAAAATGAATGCCGTACTCCGACGAAATCTGACTGACCGTTTTTTCCTCTTTCAAGAGTTCCAAAACTACCTGCGCTTTGAATGCTGCCGTGTCATGTTTTCTCATAAGCCGATGATCGCTTACATGACCCCTTTCAGCTTGTCTGATTTCCTGGATCCACTATACGCTACATTCTTTACACAACGTTTACATTTAGGAAGTCGAAACTTCGTGCTGACACTGCTACAATTTTAGCAGTGCAATCATCCGGTGAATCGGGGGGCTATTTTGTGCAAGGGCAGCAAGGCATTCTAGAGATTCTTGAGGAAACTCCGCTGCAGAAATTTCATTGGAAGACGATGTTTGTTGCTGGAATGGGCTTTTTTACTGACGCCTATGATTTGTTTATCATCGGTGTGGTGACAACACTGCTGGGATCCCAGTGGAATCTTTCGAAAGCGGAAATCGGCGTGTTGAATGCCACTTCGCTCATCGCGGCGGCACTTGGTGCCGTTATTTTTGGTCGCTTGGCAGATCGTTTTGGGCGCAAGAAGCTTTATGGGTTGGAAGTCACGATTTTGACAGTTGGCGCATTATTGTCCGCCACTTCGCAGAATTTTGAGCAATTATTAATCTGGCGTTTCATTATCGGGATGGGGATTGGCGGGGACTACTCGACCAGCTCGACCATCATGAGCGAATTTTCCAATCGCAAAAACCGAGGTCGAATGGTGACGACGGTGTTTGCCATGCAAGGATTCGGTTTGTTGGTGGGTCCCCTCGTGGCGTCAGCCTTGTTGTGGTCGGGCATTTCCCATGACGTAGCATGGCGCATCATGCTTGCGCTTGGCGCGATTCCTGCGGCGGCGGTGATTTATCTGCGCCGCAAAATTCAAGAAACGCCGCGTTTTTTGATGGAGGTCAAACAAGACGCCGAGTCGGCGGCGAGTGTTGTGTCAGAACTTGTGCAGCAAAACTTTTCTGAAACCAACGTGTCAAGCAGGGCGCCTTTCTTAAAGCAGTCATCCTTTTGGCTGCGTCTGTTGGGGACGGCGGGATCGTGGTTTTTCCTTGATATCGCGTTTTACGGGAACAGCATATCGTCCACGTTGATTTTGCATTCTCTGGCACCGAATGCGTCGCTGATTCATGCCACACTGTTATCAGCGGCAATTTTTCTGGTCTTCGCATTACCGGGATACTGGGTGGCCGCTTTTACAATTGATCGAACAGGCAGGAAAAAAATTCAGTTTTTTGGGTTTATGGTGATGACGCTATCGTTTGCCTGTATAGCTTGGATTCCGAATTTGACGGCATACGTGTTGCCGTTCGTGATTATATATGGCATCAGTTACTTTTTCACTGAATTTGGTCCGAACACGACCACGTTTGTTGTGCCGGCTGAAGTGTTTCCCACAGAAATTCGCGCGTTTGCCAATGGGATTTCTGCTGGAGCCGGTAAAATTGGCGCTTTTTTGGGCGCTTTGGTGGTGCCTATTTTGCTGGCTCATTTTTCCCTTTCGGGAACGGAAGGGATCATGGCGATTGTTTCGGTGCTGGGCATGCTGACGACTTTGTTCATTCCGGAATTCAAGGAGCGCTCTCTTTCTGACCAGACCTCCATGACCGAAGGTGACAACGCCGCGCGCCACAAAAAAATTCACCTCGTCGTGTAAGCTGCTTCAAAGCAACTGGAACAAGGTTTTGTCGACAAGCGCAAAATGGGCACTGGCGATGATGCCGGTGCCCATTTCAGGTGTGGATGGATCAATCTATCACTGTGTGGGGGTGGCGATCATGAAGAGGAATTGGATGAAGGCCATGGATCAGGAGTTGCAGGGTATTATTCAGGGGCGTATTCATCGTTGGTCGTTTCTGGTTGCTGTGTTGATCGTCGGTGGTCTTTTTAGCATTTTATCCAAAAATTTAACGATCGGACCAAGCTGGGTTCTACTCGTCATTGTCGTGTTCTTGTCCGTTCCATTACTGTTGACCGTATATCTAGGACAGCACGCATGGACGAGGATTCTTTCGCTGACCATGATCGGCGTACTCACACTAGGGTTACTCAGTAGTGTGATATTTCTTGTGGATTCATTGTTTCATCACTTCGAAAACGGTCTGATCTTGTTTCGTGACGCGCTCGCGCTTTGGAGTTCCAATGTGGTCATGTTTGCCGTCTGGTATTGGGAGATTGATCAAGGCGGGCCGCTGCGAAGACACGTCAATCCTATGCAGCCCCTCGATTTTTTATTTCCTCAGAACACGGTGGAGGGTGAATTGTGGTCAAACTGGAAACCATCTTTTATAGATTACCTTTTTCTTGCCTTCAATACGAGTACGGCCTTTAGCCCAACAGATACGCTGGTGATGTCAAGACGAGCGAAGGTGCTGATGATCACGCAGTCTTCAATCTCTTTGGTGATTCTTGCCGTTTTAGCCGCGAGAGCGATCAACATTATCGCTTAATCATGAACGATCAGGTTTGAGGGGGAATTGACTATGGCGGCGACCTATCATTCACTGTTCTTGGTAACGATTGTCGCATTACTCAGCCCGTGGTTGTCATCGCGAATACTGCGCGGATTGGTTCCTGCTGTCGTGATCGAAATCTTGATGGGGATACTGATCGGGAAGAGTGGGTTTCACTTCGTCCAATCCACAAAATACGTGAATTTTATGGCGGAATTCGGATTTTCCTATTTGATGTTCCTTTCCGGGTTAGAGTTGGATTTTGACTTGATCTTCGAACGGAAAAATACCACAGGAAAGCCGCCGTGGGTGCTTGGGATCGCCTTTTTTGCGGCGACCTCGGTCATCTCCTTCTTGGTTGCGTGGATTCTGTTTTACATAGGCTGGGTACAACATCCGTTCGTCGTCGGATTGGTACTCAGCACAACTTCGACAGGCATTTTGTTGCCCGCCCTCAAGGAGAAGGGCTGGATTGGCGATCCCTTCGGACAACAACTCATGGTGTTTGGTTTGCTTGCAGACATGATCACTCTGCTTTCCATCACGGCATTCGTGGCGTTCCATACCACTGGGAATGCGTTCGGCATCCTGCTTGTCATGGTTCTGCTGATGTTCTTTGTCGTGATTTATCGGGTACTGCGGTATGTGGCCAAAACCAGTGGGTTTGCCAGCATTGAGAACGCGACGAGCGAGATGGGGCTGCGCGGTTCGTTTGCCCTCATCTTGATGTTTTTGGCTTTTTCTCAAACATTGGGAACGCAAGTGATTGTGGGCGCATTTCTTGCTGGTGCAATTGTATCCCTTTTGTCGAAACGTCAGTCCATCTTGACGACGAAACTAAATTCCATCGGGTATGGGTTCTTGCTCCCGATCTTTTTTGTCAATGTTGGAATGAAGTTTAGCATTCAAGCCTTGGATTATCACCCGGTATTTTGGCTGATGATGATGGTCTTACTGATGACGATGTTTCTGAACAAGGTGTTGCCGTCGCTGTATTTTCTGCGCAGGTTTCCTGTTCAACAACGGCTGGCTGGCGGAATGTTGTTGAGTTCCCGCCTCAGTCTGATCATTGCGGCCAGCCAAATCGCGGTGCAGATCGGCGCCTTGAGCAGTGCGACCGCAAATGGCCTCATCCTGCTGGCGATCGTGACTTGCCTTGTATCGCCGCTGCTGTTCAGTCGCATGATAAGGGGATTTGTTCCGTCCGAATTGCCTTTGCAATCGATTCCTGAAATCAAACTCGACACCCATACGCTGCCGGACGGGTGGGTCGTTGGGACTGTGGAGGTAAGGTCGAGGTTGGTGGATTCCACACCGATGCGTTCCTTGCGATTGCCACAAGATGTGCTGTTCGTGTCGATCATACGCGGTGATGAACGCATTATCCCTCGTGGTCACACGATACTGGAGCAATTCGATGTGGTACAGGTGCTGGGCCATCCTGATTCCATCCGCCGAATTCGACGTCAACTGGAGGGGTAACCGTCGTCATGGCATTGAATATTTATAAACGAGGACGTATAATAATCAAATCATAAACACTCATTGGTTTTGCCTATTCGATCAAATGAACAATAAAGGGGTCTGACGGGATGGAGTTCGCCGAACAAACAGTCGCGATCACGGCGGTGAAAGGGGTGCGTGCGGCGGCCGGTCGCCTCGGCATCAAGCGCGGCGATGCGTTGGACGCGGCGCTGTTTGCGTTGCCGTCGCCGGGGACGTACGCCGGGGTGTTCACTCAGAATCAGTTCAAAAGCGCGTGTGTGGAAAGTTCCCTTGATCGCCTGCATGCCGGAAAGTCCGTTCAAGCGGTGCTGATCACGAGCGGCAATGCCAATGCGGGAACTGGTTTGCAAGGCCGTGCCGATACGGAACAACTTGCCGTTACCGTCGCGCGCGAACTCGGATGCCAAGCGGACGAGGTGATTGTGCTGCACACGGGCGTCATCGGCGTTCCGCTTCACGCCGAACGCTTCACGCCGAAAATTCCCGCACTGGTCGCCAGTCTCGCATCAACGCCTGAAGCGGCGCAGGCGGCGGCAGACGCCATGCGCACGACAGACACCTTTCGCAAAACCAGCCAGCGCCAGTTCTTCGTCGCGGATGAGCGCTTTACGGTGGCTGGCGTGGCGAAAGGCGCGGGCATGATTCATCCCCGACTTGCCACTATGCTCGCCCTTGTCGTCACCGACTTCGCGCTGCCTCAGGAGGCGCTGCAAAAAGCGCTGCAAGGCGCCGTCCGCACGACGTTTAACGCGATTTCCGTCGATGGTGACACCAGTCCGAACGACAGCGTGATCCTGCTTTCGACGGGCGCAAAGGTGGGTGCAGACTCGAAAGATGCGGCGAACGCTTTTCAAATGGCGCTCACCGAGGTGTGCGAAGACCTGGCGAAAATGATCGTCCAAGACGGCGAGGGCGCGACCAAGTTCATCGAGGTCGAGGTAAGCGGCGCTGATACTGCAGAAGACGCCGAAAAAGCGGTGTTGGCGATTGTGACCTCGCCGCTTGTGAAGACGGCGTTTTTCGGAGAAGACTTCAATCCTGGCCGCATCGTGTCCGCCATCGGACGCTCTGGTGCCAACATGCAATGGGATCGTGTGACGGTCAGTATGGGCGGCCTTGACGTGTTCCGCGATCAGGTGTTTGTCGCGGTCGATTCGGCACAGGCGCAGGCGGTCATGAAGCAAAACACGATTGCCGTCAACGTCAGGATTGGCGATGGGGAACACGCATGCAGGTATTTTACTTCTGATCTGACCTATGACTACGTGCGCATCAACAGCGAATACACAACGTGAGAAGGGGATGCAAGTGGCCATCATACGCGCTGCCAGAATGAGCGATGCGCTGGAAATCGTCAAATTGATTAACGCTTTTGCAAAAGAGGGTCTGCTGCTCCCCCGCAGCCTGCAATCGATCTATGAAAACATGCTGTCCTTTCGCGTGGTTGAGGAAGAGGGGCGCGTCGTCGGCGCGGCGGGGCTGCACGTCCTCGAAGAGGACATGGCGGAAATTCGTTCGCTGGTGATCGCGGTGGAGGCGCAAGGGAAGGGGTACGGGCGAAGACTGGTCGAAACCCTGTTCGCCGAAGCGGAGGCGTTGGAAGTGCCGCGGGTTTTGGCGCTGACGTACCAAGAAGCGTTCTTTGCCAGGTGCGGGTTTCAGGTTGTCGAAAAAATGACGCTACAAAGAAAGATCTGGAAAGACTGCGCGTACTGTACTAAGTTCCCCGCATGCGACGAGGTGGCGATGATTCGCAAGACGAAGTGTGCAGGCGTTCCTCCTCAACTGGAAAGCGTCGACGCGTTTGGCTGATGACTTAACCAGTCGCTAAGCGTTTCCCAGTTCCATGCGTTGATCACCCGCTCCGTCGGCAGCCAGGCGCGTCGCGCCTGTGTGACGCCGAACAAGTAGATGCGTTCAAGGTCGTTGACGCTGTGCGCGTCGCTGCCAATGGCAAACAAGCACCCAGCGTCAAGCGCAAGACGCAGGACTTTCGGATCAAGGTCGAGCCGGTTCGGGTTCGAGTTCAACTCAAGCGCGATGTGGTGGGCGGCGGCGGCGGCAAAAATGGCGTCCCAGTCTAGCGCGTAGGAGTCTCTGCGCCCAAGCATGCGACCCGTCGGATGGGCGACGATATCGACATGAGGGGATTCGATGGCTGCCAGAATGCGGGCGGTTTGTTCTTTTTTTGCGATGAATAAAGAAGTGTGAATGGAGGCCACGACGAGATCGAGGTCGGCCAGCGTGTCGTCGTGAAAGTCGAGTGTCGCGTCTGGCATGATGTCAACCTCTGTACCGTGAAGGATCACGATCTCCGGGTACTTTTCGCGCAATCGCAAAACCTCCTCGTGCTGGCGCGCGAGTCTGTCTTCACTCAGGCCGTTGGCCACGATTTCAGACTTCGAATGATCCGTGATCGCCATGTACTGGTATCCTCTTGCGATGCACCCGCGCACCATCTCCTCAAGCGATCCGGCACCGTCGCTGTAAGTGGTGTGCATGTGCAAATCCCCCTGCAACGCAGCGTAGGTGACGAAACGGCGCGAATCTTTACGCAGGCTGCCCCGCTCTCGCAACTCCGGTTCTATGTAGGCGCGGGAGCTAGCCTTGTAGACGTCCACTTCAGTCGTTGGTCGCGCCTGTCTCAGACTGGCGATCCATGCGTCAGTATCCGTCACGCCAAGGTAATTCCGGTGTTCCTCGTCGCCGCTCGTCATCACCCAGCATGGGTAAAAATCCTCCACCGTGGTGACGTACAGGCAAACAGGGATCACGCGATCGTCCACTTCTGATTGCATGCGCAATTCGACCATCGTCGCATCAAGTCGAGCATTCCTCTGCGTAAACCCTTCCCGCAGCAGTTCCTGCATCACGCTCTCTCGGCTTCGATCGGTGACTGCGACGAGGAGTTCAACGCTTGTCGTAAGCGGGAGTTGTCGGCGCAGTTCGCCGGTGAATTCAACGCGCATGACACCAGGGTAGGTGAGTAGGTGTTCTTGCCAGCCGCGTCCGAACGGTTGACCGATGGCAAGCGGCACGAGAGAGATCTGTCGCTCCAGCTTTTCCACTTCCATGAGCAACGTGTTCCACACGCGACTGGGCAAACCGTGCGCGTCGCTGAGTCTGCCGCTTTGCAGTGCGGCCTTCAAGTCGGCAAGGCTTGTGATCCCGTATTCAGAGTACCACTTGCGGACAACGTTCGGATTGATTTCTGGAAGCGCAAAAACGGCGCGCAGCGTCGGCGGCACACCCGTGGGGAGGCCGAGAAACGCAATTTTCGCGCCACTGTGGATCAACTTGTGCAGACTATTAAAAAGTTCCTGTGGGAGTTTGGCGTGAACGTGAAACGAGTCCAATTGGTCTTTCAGCGCATAGGGGAGCGTTCTGATTTCGTTAGAGAGCGCTCGGTACTGTTGCGCAAGCGGATGGCGAGCATCCGCTACTTCGTACAGATTAGCCATCATTCGCAAATGGCGGGCGATCGCGCGATTATCCAAGTGTTGTCACCTTCCGGGGTGTCGAGGGTTTCATCATGATAGCCTATGATTACGTCTTCGATTTAGTAAAGCAAATCCCCCTTTCTGTTGTCAAACCTATGCTTTATTTTACGAACATAAATCGATAAAATCTTAACAATGTTCGTGTTATTATTGACCGTTTTAACGCCGATTGTTAGACTGGTAGTGGACATATTGGAAAAGAGGGAAGCCTGTGATCGAACGGTATTCGCTGCCCGAAATGGCGGCCATTTGGACACTCGAAAGCCGCTATGAAAAGTGGCTGCAAGTGGAGGTCGCCGCCGCCAGGGCATGGGCGGCACTGGGGGTCATCCCCTCTGACGACGCGGAAAAGATCGCGCAAGACGCACGCGTGGACGTGGAACGCGCGCTTGCCATTGAGCAGGAAACCCGCCACGATGTCGTGGCGTTTACGCGTGCGGTTTCAGAAACCCTGGGATCAGAGCGCAAGTGGGTGCACTATGGACTGACGAGTACGGATGTGGTCGACACGGCTCTCGGTTTGCAGCTTGTGGCGGCTAACCAACTCATTCGCACGGCGCTGGAAAATTTGATCACCACGTTGCGCAAACGAGCCATTGAGCATAAGCTGACGGTCATGATGGGGCGCACGCACGGCGTGCATGCGGAGCCGACAACGTTCGGTCTGAAACTGGCCTTATATTACGCGGAAATGGTGCGCAACCTAGATCGCTTCGACCACGCGGCGGAAACGGTTCGCTACGGGAAACTCTCGGGCGCGGTCGGCACCTACGCGAATATTGACCCACGCGTCGAGGAACTGGTGTGCGAGCAGCTTGGACTGAAACCAGCGCCGATTTCGACGCAGACTTTGCAACGCGACCGCCATGCGGAGTACATGGCGACGCTGGCGCTCATCGCCACCTCGCTCGACAAAATCGCGACGGAGATTCGCGGCCTGCAAAAAACAGAGATCCGCGAACTGGAAGAGCCTTTTTACGCGGGGCAGAAGGGTTCGTCCGCGATGCCGCACAAGCGCAACCCTGTGAATTGCGAACAGATTTCCGGCCTGGCGCGAGTGCTGCGCGGGTACATGACGGCGGCATACGAAGACGTGCCGCTGTGGCACGAGCGCGATATTTCCCACTCCTCCGTTGAGCGCGTGATTCTGCCTGACGGCACCATTCTCCTTCACTACATGCTGAATAAAATGAACGGAATTCTCGCGCGCCTCACCGTCTTTGCCGACAACATGCGGCGCAACATGGAGCGCAGCTACGGGCTGATTTTTTCACAGCGCGTCCTACACGCGTTGATCGATCGTGGCCTCAGCCGCGAAGAGGCTTACGATGTGGTACAAAAAACCGCGATGCAAGCCTGGCAGGAAGCGCGTCCGTTTCGCGAACTGGTTGAGGCGCTGCCAGCGGTGCAGGCGCTGCTTAGCGCCGCCGACCTTGATGAGTGTTTTGATGTCAATTTTCACCTGCGCCACGTCGATATGATTTTTGAACGGTTGGGATTGATGGCAACATAAGACAGGAGGGACGACGTAATGCAAAAAGGCGAACTGGTTTACGAAGGCAAAGCGAAGAAGGTGTACCTCACCGACCGTGAGGACGCATACCTGGTCGAATTCAAGGACGACGCGACTGCGTTTAACGGCAAAAAACACGCGCAAATCGAAGGAAAAGGCGCGCTCAACAACCGCATCAGCAGCTTGTTTTTTCAATATTTGGCCGCGGCTGGCGTGCGCACGCACTTTCTGGAGCGCGTGTCGGAGCGCGAAATGCTGGTGCAGCGCGTCAAGATCTTGCCAATTGAGGTGGTCACCCGCAACCTGACGGCGGGAAGCATATCCAAGCGCCTCGGGCTTGAAGAAGGACTCAAACTGAGCGAACCCGTGGTCGAATTGTACCTGAAAAACGACGAACTCGGCGACCCGCTCATCAACATCATGCATGCGTATGTCTTGGGGTTTGCCACACGGGAGCAGGTCGAGAAGATCGAAAATATGGCGCTGCGCATCAACGACTTGCTGCAGCAATTATTGACGCCTAAACGCATTCGGCTGGTGGACTTTAAGCTTGAATTCGGTTCCCTGCCCTCAGGGGAGGTCGTGCTTGCGGATGAAATCTCACCGGACACCTGCCGCTTTTGGGATGCGGCTTCATCGGAAAAACTCGATAAAGACCGTTTCCGCCGAGATCTGGGCGGATTAACGGAAGCGTACCAAGAGATCTTGCGCCGTTTAGAAAGTTGAAGATGAACGGGGATTTGTACCAAAAAT
>JAJZCL010000078.1 GCA_021846165.1 Bacillota bacterium
TCGTATTCCTCCCAGTAGATTTGTGCTTGGTACACTCATTCTACCAAAGAGGGACGGGGTGGCACATCTGCATTATGTCAACCATTGTCCCGTCGAATTTACACCAATTATACGGACTTAACTTCAATTTATGTCTAGGTTCATCGTAATTACTACCTTCCTCACTCATTATCTTTGTGCTCCTTCGATTTTTTCAAAAATTCTTTTATGGTGGGGCGACGAAAGCTTTCCTCATCTTGATGCTGATTGATCGGAATGACTTCAGCAGTCGTTTCACCCTTGATTGGCTTTGAAAAGGATTCCTCTGCCCTTCGTTCGTTTTTTTCTATATGTCGATGGATTTTAATGTTTTTGATTCTTTGACTTTTAGAAATAGATTCCGTTTTTTCACTGTTAACTGCCTTTTCAGCACCCTTAACAATTTGTTCCACATTGGTCATAAAGTCTACATCAGCTTGCAACTGGGAATGTTCGGCGTTTTTTTGCTGTAATTTTTCATAAGCGATGAGATGATTAACCTCATCGAGAGACTTGTTCATGTAACGATTTTGATGATCTAAAAGAAACAAATCTTCAAATAACCCATTTTGGCGGTTCCAATAATAAATTTGAGACACATTCCGGGGGTCATAGCTTACAGTAATTTTCCAACTTTTATCTCTGGCTTTTGGGAACCACCCTTCACGAACAGCAATTTCTGATCCATATAGCATCCGCTTAAATTTAATGCCCCGGTATGTGACTAATGCTTCTTCCTGAGGCAACAAATGCATTCGCACCAAACTCTCTTGGAAATACCGTAATTTCCCTGATCGATGTACAATTCCCCACTCCCATAATTCAATGGGAACTGGATTCACATCGTCTTGAATCATTTCTTCATCTCTAACGTACTGACTCAAATAATGAGTTTTGTTATAGGTGATAATTTGCCAAATGATCACTTTCGTAAACTCTTCTAATGTAAGTTTTGCGTCCAAGCGATAATCACGCGCACCCCGCACTTGAAAATCCTTTTCCACATAACCGGGTAGAAATGGTTTGACCTTCATCTGAGTCGTGCGAAACTTCTGCTCCACAATTCCTTTCCAATCAGCCCGATAGGGTGGGGTATTTTCAACATGAAGTTGAAATGCAGAGATTAGGCGTTCCACATTATACCCTTCCAATTCTCCACGATCAGCCAGCAAAATTTCAGGTAGGTGTTCACACGGCCAATCTGATTTTGAAATTGGAATTCCGTATTGTGAACAAAACACTTGTTTATCTGAGGCAGTATTGGCAAGAGCCATCATCGCCCCCATCCATGATGGCCCTTCCAAGCCGACATATGACCCAACCACCATACGACTAAATACATCAATCACCAGATAAACAATTGGTCGACCAATGATCCACTCGCGATTGTATCGAGAAACCAAATAAACATCCGCCACAGTGGCATCAATTTGAAATCGCGAGCCTGGTCCATTCACACCAAAAGTGGAGGAACCCAAGACGGCTCTATGATCCTTTTCATAATTTGTTTTTCCATATCGAGCAATCTTCACTTCTTGCATACTAAATTCTTTTTTAAACCAATATTTGAATTGCGTCAGCGATGGGAGTTTGTCCCGATCTGCAATAATGACCTTTTCTCTTCCATCCTCAAAATAAATATCTTCAGTAAAATACTCTTTAATCATCATCTGATAAGCGGCCGTCAGATTGGTTTTCTTTGTGCTTAAATAATATTTGTCTAATGCGACACGAAAAATTGTTTTTATTGATTCATCGACATTGATACCATCGCCACCATAGATCGGTGGTCGTCCACGTTTAACATCACCAGCTGACTTCTCTTTCCCTTTCCCACCTGATTTATGATAATCAGGAAACAAAGAATCAGGGGATTTTCCTCTTTGCCAATACCTGCGTAATATTTTATAAAGTGTCGGCTTTGAAACTCCCGTTTTTTCCATGGCCTGACTCATCAACAGTCCACGCTTTTCAGAATCGTAAATCTCCGGTTCCTTCATGACAATTTCTCGAATCATCTGCCAATGTTCATCGCGTTTAGCAATATGTTTTTCATCAGGTCTAAATAATAACGGTGCATCCTTTGTTTTTCGAATGCTCCCCGCAACTAGTTCATCATGAATTTCTGTTATTGAGCGAAAAAAAGGTAACGCTTTGGTGTCATTAATATCTATCAATACGACTTGAAAATTGTCTGTATCAATCCATAATACCCGGTACATTCTGTCGGTGGATTCTATTTGCAATAGCTCATTGACTGCAAGATTCATGTGGCCCACCTCCTGCGATGGTCCACATTGTTGACTGCTAAGTCTTGTGCATTCATCTTGCTTACATCAAATAGTTGATCCATATCCATCAATACCTTTTTGGTGGCTAACAAATGCTTCAACGATGAAAGCCCAATCCCAGGATCAAGATTATACTCAATTTCAAATTTACGCAGCATATCTCTAATCGCACTATCTTGATAAATGCTTAAAAACATCAATAAAAGGTCCGCTGATTTCATGATCGAATCTTCTACATCATAATGATTGTGAAAAAGCTCAATGTTCTTACAAGTACTTTTTTGCGGTACTTCTCGTTCAGTTACAATGCCCCACTGAACGTTCTTAATTTTCCAGTATTCTCTTTCAATCTCCAGTTTTTCAATTATTCTTTGGTCACTTAACTTGTCTGCAGGTTTGATTGTTGGCGCAATATAAAACACTTCCTTGCCCTTGCGGTAGGTGATAAGAAAGTCGGTGGTCATGACGAGGGGAGTTTTAGACACTACATCTTCAGGATGACGTATGTTCTTTTCTTCAGCGATCCGCAAAGTAAGTTCTCGATCTAGAGGAAATTGCTCGCGGATATCAATCACTTCATCCGCCCATTCCATCAAATAAAAAAAATCACGTTCCAAATCAGACATTAGCTGATGAATCCGTCCTGTCTTATTCCCTCTGATCCGATGAACGCGCCCCTCAGAAGGAACATCTTGAATTGTGAGCCAAGGTTTATAATGGATACCTTCGCCACTACCTCTTCCTTGTTTTACAAAACGAGCAATTTTCTCTTCCGTCCATCCTCTATCACGTTTTGCCATGAAAAATATCCCCTAAAAAAAGAATATGGCTACCTGTCATTATCTTCTCATGACAAGCAGCCAAAGTAAACATCTTTTTTATCTAGGAAAAAACTTTTTTGCATAGTAAATATCTTTTTTATGTTTCAACACAACACCCCGCCACACCACTGTTGCCTACTCCACCGTCACCGACTTGGCCAAGTTGCGCGGCTTATCGACATCGTTGCCCCGCGCCACAGAGGCATAATACGCAAGCAACTGCAACGGCAGCACCAGTAGCACTGGCGCCAACTCCGCGCGCGTGCGCGGAATGTACAACACGCGATCCGCCGACTTACCGATCTCCTCATCGCCCGCCCATGAAATTGCCAGTACATGGGCGCCGCGCGCCTTCACTTCCTTGATGTTACTGACCGACTTCTCGTACAGCGCATCCACCGTCACCAGCGCAATCACGGGCACGCCTTCCACAACTAACGCCAGCGTTCCATGCTTCAATTCGCCAGCCGGATATGCCTCTGCGTGGATGTACGAAATCTCTTTGTACTTCAATGCCCCTTCCAGTGCCACCGCATAGTCCGTTCCGCGTCCGAGGAAGAACGCATCCTCCCACACTGAAAAATCTTTTGCCGTCCGCTCGATCCACGGCGACGACCCCAAAATCTCCTCCAACCGCTTCGGAAGTTCCCTCATATCCTCAAGAAAATCCGCCACAAACTCTGCTCCCAGGCGTCCTCGTTCCTGTCCCAGGTATAGCGCCAGCAGATACAGCGCGATCAGTTGCGTCGTATACGCTTTCGTCGACGCCACCGATATTTCCGGCCCCGCCCAAGTCACAATCACGTCATCTGCCTCGCGCGCCACCGAGCTTCCCACCACATTCGTGATCGCCAGTACCCGCACCCCACGCTCCTTGCTGATGCGAAGCGCCGCGAGCGTATCCGCCGTTTCCCCTGACTGAGAAATGACGATCACCAGCGTATGCGCCGTGAGAATCGGATCGCGATACCGATACTCCGACGCGATTTCCACATCCACCGGAATGCGCGTGAGCGACTCGATCACCGCTTTGCCGACAAGCCCTGCGTGATACGAGGTTCCCGCCGCCACAATGTGAATGCGATCCCACGTCTGCACGAACCCGTCCGGCCACTTGATCTCCGGCAGCGTCACCCGTTTGCCGTCCTCCGACAACCGCCCGCTCATCGTATCCCGCACCGCGCGCGGCTGCTCATGGATCTCCTTCAACATATAGTGGTCAAAACCGCCCTTTTCCGCCGCAACCGCATCCCAGGTGACCTGAAACACTTTTTTCTCTAGCGGCCTACCAGAAAGGTCGAAACACTCCACCGCCGCGTCCGTGATCAACGCGATTTCTCCTTCCTCCATGATCAGAACATCGCGCGTGTAGCCAAGCAGAGCGGGGATGTCCGACGCGCAGAAGTTTTCCCCCTGACCAAGCCCAATCACAAGCGGCGAGTGCTTGCGCACCGCCACTAATTTCCCCGGATCACGTTGCGTCATGATCGCCAGTGCATACGCCCCGCGCACCTCTTTCAACACCTTCAACACTGTGGCAAATAACTCGCCCGTCCAGTGTTCCTCCAGCAGATGAGCAATGATTTCCGTGTCCGTTTCCGACACGAAACGATGCCCCGCCACCATCAGGCGATCCTTCAATTGTTGGTAGTTTTCAATAATCCCGTTATGCACCACCGCAAAGTCGCTCGCACACCCGGCGTGCGGGTGCGCATTTTCATCCGACGGCTTACCGTGCGTGGCCCACCGCGTGTGACCGATTCCCACCTTGCCCGAAAGAGGCGAATCCGCCAGCATACTCTCAAGCGCCGCCAACCTGCCCACCGTCTTGCTGATCTTTACCTCGCCGTTTTCATAAATCGCGATACCCGCCGAATCGTATCCCCGATACTCCAGCTTGGCGAGTCCCGACAACAGCACATCCTGCGCGTTCTTTGACCCGACATACCCGACAATCCCACACAAATCCAGTTCCTCCATCTCCGTGCGTATAACAAACCCACAACCCGCACCGCTGGCAGTCAACCCGCTTCATGATCACCCACTACGCCAAGGGATCCCCGTGTGTTCCCTTCGTCCTAAAGAGCCTTTTGTCCTACTGGTCGCCCCGTAGATTTGCGCTCCCTTTCTCGGCGCGGACGCGCACCGGGAGGCACCCGCCGAATCGTTCGCTTCCCTCCACCGCGTCAACTCGCTGCCAATCCTTCCGTGCCTAGCGAGTCCTGGCGCTAATGCGACAATGCCCTACCCTGCCCAATTCCCGCGCATCCCCCCTTCACCATCGTATGCTTCATCCCAACTCCCGTTCCACCACTTCAACGATCGCATCGACAAGCCCGCGCACCGCCGCCTCCGTCGACCCCTCTGCCATCACGCGCACAATCGGCTCCGTGCCCGATTCCCGCACCAAGATCCGACCGTCTCCCCCGATCGCCTCTTCCGCGAGCCGGATCGCCTCCGCGATCGCCTCATTGCTGCGCCACGCCGTTTTATCCTTGACGCGCACATTCACAAGCACCTGCGGATAAGATCGCATAACCGCCGCCAATTCGCTCAGCGGGCGCTTGGTTTCAACCATCACGCCAAGCAACTGTAACGCCGTGAGAATTCCGTCGCCCGTCGTGTTGTAATTCAAAAAAATCACATGCCCGGACTGCTCGCCGCCAAGAATGAACCCGCCCTCGCGCATCGCCTCCATCACATACCGGTCGCCAACCGCCGTGCGCACGAGTTCGATCCCGAGATCCCGCGCCGCCTTGACAAACCCGTAATTGCTCATCACCGTCGTCACAATCGTGTGGCCACGCAACTCGCCCTGTGCGAGCATGTGCCTGCCGCAAATCAGCATCGCCCGATCCCCATCCACAGTGTCGCCACGCTCATCCACCGCAATTAGCCGATCCGCGTCGCCGTCAAACGCAAACCCCACATCGGCGCCCGTTTCTCGCACCTTTTGCGCAATAAAATCCGGATAGGTAGAGCCGCAATTGACGTTGATGAACTCCCCGTCCGCTCGATCTGCGAACGCAAACACCGTCGCGCCAAGCGATGTGAACACCGCCTTCGCCACATCATATGCGGCGCCGTTCGCCGCGTCAATCGCAACGTTCAGACCGTCAAAACGGTGCTTAACCGTACCGACCAGAAAGTCAACATAATCACTGGCATCCAGTCCGTGATCCGTGCGCCTGCCCACTCCAGTCCCAACCGGGCGCTCACACTCCTTTGCACGATCCATCATCGCTTCAATCTCATCTTCCATCGCGTCGATCAACTTAAACCCATCGCCGCCAAAAAACTTGATGCCATTGTCCTCGACAGGGTTATGCGACGCCGAGATCATCACGCCCGCCGCCGCGTGCGACATTCGCGTCAAATACGCCACGCCCGGCGTTGGAATGATTCCAACCAGATGAACGTCAACGCCCGCCGCCATGATCCCCGCCGTCAGCGCCGCCTCCAGCATATCGCCAGACGTGCGCGTGTCTTTCCCAATCAGAAAAAAAGATCGCCCGCCCGCGCCACCCGGTCGTTGACCCAGCACGCACGCAGCCGCAAAACCCAACCGATACGCAAGCTCCGCCGTCAGATCGCGATTTGCCACGCCTCTGACGCCGTCCGTCCCAAACAGTCGCCTCACCTTATCCACTCCCATACTCAATCCATTCTCGCGCAGCCGAAATTTCCCGACAAGCAGTACCGCCGTTCATGAACGCCCTTCGTTCAATCTGCGCTTAATACGAAGGCCGCACCGTGATGATACGACCCGTTATTAACCCGCCGACTTGGTCGCCTCTACTGCGACCCTAACAGGCGTCACCTTTGCGGCTATCAGAAAATTCGGCACAGTCACCGTGATCGGCACCTCTACCGGTTTGCCCGCCTTGACACCGCTCACGTCAACATACGCAGTGATGTCCTGGTTTTGAAAACTCGCCAGCCTCGACTTGACGCCCGTGACCGTCACACGTACAAAAGGGGAACCCTTGATGGTGTATTGATAACCGTTTAAATCACCGACTATCTGGATCGGAATTCCACCCATGAGTGTCGCCGCCTTCGCCGCCAGTTCCACCTTGACCTGCGCGAAAGGCGAACTCAGCTTCGCACCGCTAAATGGTGGCGGCACCGCGATAATAAACGTCCTAGAATGCTTCATCCCCGCCACACTGACCGCCGGCAACGTCAAGAACTCCGGCAACTTTAAATTCGGCTCCCCCACCACCGAAATAGATGCTGGTTGCACCGTCACCTTTGCCACTGACCACTTTGCGCCCGGTTCGCCGACCACGTTCGGCACGAGTTCCACCTGGTGAACAGGACTTAAAATCGGCACAGACAGCGTCACCGTTTCCGGGTTGCAAAAGACCCCTTGCACCACCTTGCCCGCGCTGTCCACAGGCAACGTCGGCACCATTCTTGTCACGCTATCCGTGCTGCCCGTGACATCGACCTTCGCGTCCACAGCCGCCACCTTGTGTACCAGCGAATCCGGTCCGCTAACGACGACGCTTTTGACGGACGCAATCGGCTGCCCAAGCCGAAGGCCCACTGCTGGTTTGCCAGACACCGTGACCTTTAAGTGAAATGGCGACGCCACCCGCGCCTGAATCCTGACCTCCGCATAAGGGGTTTCCGGCACAAACGACACCGCGTTGGTCGGCGCATTCTCCACGATAATCGGCACCTGGTGAGTTCCGGGCCCCATCGTCGTCGCGTTAGCGACAGCGCGTATGTTCGTCGCGTCAGCCTGAACAGAGGCCACGTTGAAGATGCCGCCCGACACACTCAGGTTCACGCGCACGGGGCTTTGCGACGTCGCCATCATTTGCGGCGATGTCAACACTACAACCGGTATGTTATGCAGCACCTGCGTCGTCGTGGCAAACCCGTTCCCTTGCGAATTCGCCGAAGCACTGACCACCGCCCACAACAAAAACCCAAGCACGACCGAGATCAGTCCCACAACCATGTTGTTGTCAAAAAGACTTCGCCGTTTCATTCGGCACCTGCCTTTCGGCTGAACCAGCGCAAAGAATTTGTCTGCGACTCACTAAGCCCTTTCGTCAGACGTTCATGTAGGGCGCTTTCGTCGAGATCGCGTTCCAACTGACCATTCTCTGCCACCGACACCTTGCCCGTCTCTTCGGACACGACCACCACCAACGCGTCCGACTGTTCCGCGATGCCGACCGCCGCCCTGTGTCTGGTGCCCAATTCCTTTGCGATGTCCGAGCGGTCGCTCAGGGGAAGATAGCAAGAGGCGGCAATCACGCGGTCAGCGCGAATGATCACCGCCCCATCGTGCAAGGGGGTGTTCGGAATAAACGTGTTAATCAACAACTCCGCCGACATCATCCCCTGAATGGCGATTCCCGTTTCGACGTATTCATTCAGTCCGGTGCTTCGCTCTAACACGATCAACGCGCCAATACGGTTTTCGGAAAACACCTGCGTCGCATTCACAATCTCATGGATCGTGTGCGCCATCCCTTTCGTCCCCTGCCAGTGTATAGAAACCCTAAACCAATCCGCGCGACCAATCTGATCCAGCGCACGCCTCAATTCAGGTTGAAATACGACCGGGATCGCAAACAAGCCGACTTCCATGACTCTAGAGAGTAACCAGTTGAGCGCCTGCAGGTGCAAGACACTGCTGACACCCGTCATGACGAGCAGCACAAAAACCCCCTTGAGCAGCTGCACCGCACGGGTTCCTCGAACCAACAGAATCACACGGTAAAACACATACGAAACGATGGCAATGTCAACGATATTAAAGATTGTAAACTTATGTGCCAGTTCTATGATTTGACTCATATGCCGCTCACCCAGCAGTTGCAAGTTGAATTCAGGATCTGACCAGTTCGTCATGGAGAAGTCGCAGAAACAAGAGGAGTACATCGACTGTTTTCAATTTTCCTGATGACACCGTGTTTATTATACCCTTTTTCGTTCACGGTGTCTGTGTCTGCGATACACTTTCCGCCTCTTTCCTAATGCGCGAGTGCGATTGTCGTGATTTCCGACCGCCCCGTTCACCGCATCAAAGATCGCATCAGCAATCTGCGTATGGCCAAGGTTATTGGGATGAATGGGATTGCGCAGTAAGCGAAAGTCTTCAAGAGCGCCGCGCCTGTATCGGTGAACGAAGTCACTCTCTTTGCCACCATAATACTTGTGGACAGGCACCAGCAAGCACCCCTCTTCCCTTGCGATCTTGGCCAACATTTCATTTAACCCCACCACCGCAAACTCTGCCAATTCAGACTGCGGAAAAGGATTGTACTGCGAACACAACAGAATCATCGCTTCCGAATTTAGCTTGACCTGTCGCACGATTTCTTGAACCGGAGGCAAAAACGATGCGCGCAACCTCGCAAGCGCCTTGTCCCGATCATTCAAAAACCACGGCAGCGCCTTAATCAGGTCATTTCCGCCGATGAAAACGCTGACCAACCCCGCCTCTTCAATGATGCAAGGCGGAATCCGTTCGAGCGACTTCAACAACTGCGACGCCGTCCAGCCCGGCTTCGCGTGAACATATAGGCTGGTGCGCTGGCGCTCGTTTAACTTTTTTTTCAATTTGCGAACATAGTGTTCGTCATCGTCAGTCGCGTC
>JAJZCL010000001.1 GCA_021846165.1 Bacillota bacterium
CCGCATGCGTTGTTCCACCATCGCAAGCTGCACCCGATCATTGACGTTGGCGATATCCTCCGCATCTCTCATCATGATCGGCAGCACCCTGCCCCCCGCCGCGCGAATGTGGGCGACACAATCGGTCAATAAATACTCCTCTTGCGCGTTATCCGACGTCATTTTCGGGAGAGCCTGGAGTAGTTCCGCCGTCTGAAAAGCGTAAATTCCGCTGTTCACCTCGCAGATTGCCTTGACTTCATCATCCGCATCCTTTTCCTCGACAATGCGATCCACGTCACCAGCAGGGTCGCGCACGATCCGCCCGTATGCGTAGGGATTGTCCACATGCGCCGTTAAGACCGTCGTCGCCCCGTTCGTTTCTGCCGCATCAACCAGCCGCAGTATGTCGTGACGGGAGAGGAGCGGACTGTCCCCATATAATACCACCGTCAATGCGTCTGACGACAATTGGGGAATCGCTTGCATCACCGCGTGACCGGTTCCGAGCTGCTCGGTTTGGCGCACGTAAACGACAGTATCCCCAAGCACGGCGCGTACCTGCTCTTCCAGCTTTCCCACCACCACCACCGTGCGCACAAACCCAACCGCCCGCATCTCATCCACAATGTGGGCAATCATGGGCTTCCCGCACACTTCATGCACCACCTTGTGACGGCGCGACTTCATTCGCTTACCCAGTCCCGCCGCCAAGATCACCGCTATTCTCTCCGTAACGGTCGCCCTCCCAACGATGATTTCCGACCTCCATATGAAAACCACTTGCATTCTATCACATCTATGTGCAGTCTTACACGATTCGACACACATAAATAACCGCCCAAACTCATTTGGGCGGTTCATGTATTCCATTAATGCGCTACTCTTCAGCCACTTTCGATACCGACTCATTCTCCCGTAAGTATTCCTGCAAGACGGCATCCTGTATCTTTTGCCGCGTGCTGGAAGTAATGGGGTGGGCAATATCGCGAAATTCGCCATCTGGGGTTCGTTTGCTTGGCATCGCGACAAACATGCCCGAATTGCCGTCAATGACCCGAATATCGTGGACGACAAACTCGTTGTCGAAAGTAATCGAAGCTATGGCCTTCATTCTTCCTTCAGTGGTGACTTTCCGTAAGCGTACGTCAGTAATATTCACCCCTGCTCACCGCCCTGCGATCAAAGTTCTGTCATTGGGTACGTATTCCACATTCTTGTGGATAAATCCTTCTTCGCAGAGTCTAAAAAGTCAAAATTTTATGTTGCTTACAATTGTGCGATCACTTCGATCTCCACTTTGGCGTCGCGCGGTAGCCGTGCCACTTGCACCGTCGAACGAGCCGGGCGGTGTTCGCCAAAAAACTCGGCATATACCTTGTTGATCGTCTCAAAATCCGCCAAGTCCGACACGAATACCGTCGCTTTGACCACCCTAGCCGACGTCGCGCCCGCTGCCTGCAAAATCGCGTTCAGGTTCGCAAACACTTGCCGCGCTTGCGCTTCGGCATCACCCGTCACCATTTGCCCGTCTGGAGTCAACGGAATTTGTCCAGACGTATAAAGCAAATCCCCCACCCGCACCGCCTGCGAGTACGGGCCGATCGCCGCCGGTGCGGCGTTGGTATGCAAAACCTTGATTTCTTCCATGTCAAACCCCCCGTTCAAGAATAATAATTGCCCGGCTCAATCACCACTCGCCTGATTGCCTCATCCATGTGCGCCAGCGAAAACAGAGAAATATAATCTGACACGAGCTTGTCCTCCGGTTCCGCCGTTTCCATAAAGATCCCGACCCCCACGACGAGCGCGTCAAATTCGCCCATCAGTCCCTTCATCGCCTTGACGGTTCCTCCCGCTTTCATAAAGTCGTCGACGATCAAAACCTTCGCTCCCTGTTTCAAAGTTCGACGGGAAAGTGACATCGTCTGAATCCGACGGTCAGATCCAGACACGTAATTCACACTGACCGATGAGCCTTCAGTCACGCGGTGATCCCGGCGCGCGATCAGAAACGGGCAATTGAGCGCCTGCGACGTCACCACTGCTAAAGGGATTCCCTTGGTTTCCACCGTCAACACCACGTCCGGCGCTTCCCCGGCAAACCGTTGCGCAAAAAGCACACCTACCTTGCGCAACACATCCGGCTCGGCGAGCAGGTCGCTCATATACAAGTAGCCACCGGGCAGAATACGATCCCCGTGGCTCAATCTCTCGATGGCGTTGTTGACAAAACGATCCGCATCCGCCTCTGCAATCCCAGGTTGGTAAATCACCCCGCCCATGGCACCCGTTTGCGTGAACAGCCTGCCATCGCCATCCGCCTCCACCACCGCCCTGATGATGGCAAGGTCTTCGCTTAACGACGACTTGGCCGCATCATACTCTTCGGCCATTTCCGTCAACGACAACGGTTGACCGGGATGATCCAGCAACTGACGCGTCAGGCGTACAATCCGCTCACTCCTGCGCATCCGCCGTGCTCCTCTCTATCCGTCCAGTCCAAATCTAAACCCGACTATAACACTCCTAGAATTGCCACCGCAACCGAATGTTTAAGCGATTTAGCACGTTTGGCAGAGAAACAATTCCTTTATCGCCGGACGCAGGCTGTTGAACGCTTTTTTTGCTTTTTGCTCTTTATCCGTAAGCCCAAAAACAGTCGGACCGCTCCCCGACATCAAACTGACCGTCATTCCCAGTCTGGCAAACTGATCCTTAATCCGATCAATTTCCGGAAACCGCTGCAAGGTCACCGTTTCCAGCACGTTGCCCGCCGCTTCGGCCACTTGCTGCAACGAACCGCTTTGCAGCGCGGCGATCATTGCGTGCGCACGCGGGTGATTGGTTACCTCGTCCAACTTCAAATCAGCGTAAATCTCCGCCGTGGAAACGGCAACAGGGGGTTTGGCCAGCAATACCCAATACGCAGGTTGGAGCGGCAACGGTTCTACCCACTCGCCGCGACCGCGCACCAGCGCCGTTCCGCCATACACGCAGAACGGCACATCAGAACCCACGCGCGCGCCAATCGCGCTGATCTCCGACAAAGGCAGATCAAGTTGCCAAAGTCGGTTTAGCCCCCGCAACACCGCCGCCGCATTGGAGGATCCCCCCGCCAATCCAGCCGCCACCGGGATGCGCTTGTCAATGTCGATGTGTACCCCTTCCTTGATCCCGCACACTTGACGCATCACCTGCGCCGCTTTATACGCCAGATTGCGCTCGTCTACAGGAAGAAAAGGGGTATTGATCGTCAGCGACACCCCTGCTTCGTCGCGTGGAAACAGCGTAATATAGTCGCTCAGATCGACCGTCTGCATGATCGATTCCAGTTCGTGATACCCATCGTTCCGCTTGTGACGAACATCGAGGGAGAGGTTGATCTTAGCCCTGGCTCGTTCATAAATCACGCCCACACCCCCTTGTTCCATATTACATGAAAACTGTACAAAATAGCACGAAATCCCCGCAATGTTCGCGGGGATTGCAAAAAACTTTCGTCACGTCAGCGAACCTGAATCAACTCCTGCTGAACTTGCGACAGATCCACCTCACGGCCACCGCGCTGTTCAATCAAATCGACCAGCGGCTGCAATTTTTCAAAAAACGCCACCAGTACGCCTGCGTGATCAAAGTTGTCAAGCGCGTAGGCGAGTGCCTTACGTTCATTCAACACTTGCACGACGGACGTTTCTTTACGAACGCTGACCACGGCACACTCGATCAGGTTTGCCACTTCGCCCGGCTGCCGCCCGCGCAAATCCGCGTCTTCTTTAATGACTAGCGGCGAAAAGTAGCGAGCCGCCATTCTGGCAGCGGCGGCGATGACCTTGTCGTCGCGGTCGCCGGGGTACCCGATGACCGCTGGCGTCATGCTCCGACTCCACCTTTGCACCATTTCTCCAATCGCCTTCATGCCGTCTTCATTGTGTCCATAGTCGAGGATCACTTTGAGTCCTGACGGCAATTCATACATCTGAACGCGTCCAGGGTTATGAGCAAACGGCTGAAAACTCCCCACCGCCGTCCTGCACGCGGATCTCGACACCCCAAGCTGCCTCGCGGCGGCAATCGCGCACAGCAAGTTGGCCACATGAAAATGCGCCGTTCCCTGTATGGTTAAGGGAATCTCGTCGATTTTTGCGATTGGCCACAGCAACGCGCCAGCGCCCTCGACCAGCCAACCATTGTGCTGGAAAAAAGCCTGTCCGCCAGCCGCCAAATGCTTTTTGATCACGGGCGAGTTTTCGTCCGTACCAATCCAGACGATGCGCACCTTAAAGCGCGGCGCCAGTTTGACCAGTTCCGCATCGTCCGCATTCAACACGATGACACCGCTGTCGCGCACGCGTTCCGCAACGAGCGACTTGACATGCGCGATATCTTGCACCGTCGCAAGACCATCCTGCCCGATGTGATCCCCCGTAATGTTCGTCAGCACCGCCACGTCCGCCCACTCATACCCTAGCCCCTCGCGCTGGATGCCGCCGCGGGCGGTTTCCAGCACCGCCACGTCCACGGCGGGGTCTGACAACACCATATGGGCGCTTTTTGGCCCCGATGCGTCGCCCGCCCACACCAGATCAGCGCCGACGTACACGCCATCGGTCGTCGTCATACCGACCACCTTGTACACTTTTTGCAAAATGTGACGGAGCAAGCGCGTCGTCGTGGTTTTGCCGTTGGTGCCTGTGATGCTGACGATCGGCACATGCGTGGTACTGCCCAAGGGAAAGAGCGCCTCAATGATGGCGTCGCCAGCCGCCTGCGGTTCGCCGAAACTAGGGTAGTGGTGCATGCGAATGCCTGGCGCCGCATTCACCTCGATGATGGTGGCGGGATCGGTGCCGTTGCCGATGTCGCGCACGATCATGTCGACGCCGCAAACGTCGAGTCCCACCACGGCTGCCGCTTTTTCTGCGGCGTGCGCATGAACGGAGTGCGTGCGTGCGGTGACGTCGATCGCGGTTCCGCCTGTACTCAAGTTGGCGCTGTCCCGCAGCATGACGACTTCACCTGCCGCCGGAATCTGATCCAGCGTCCGATTTTTTCTGGCGAGAAAGCGCAAAACGAACTCGTCAACCGGAATTTTCGTGAGCGGTTTCTCGTGATCATCGCCGCGCTTGGGATCGCGGTTCGCCGCGTCGACAAGTTCTTGCACCGTGTGTTCCCCATCGCCTACGACGTGCGCAGGCACGCGCTCTGACGCGGCGACGAACCGCCCGTTCACAATCAGCAGGCGATACTGCTTCCCTTCCACCTGCTCTTCCATCACCACCTGTTGGGAAACCGTCCGGGCAAACTCATACGCCGCCCGCAGGTGAGTTTCGTCATCCAGTTCCAGCGTGATCCCTTGCCCCTGACAGCCGTTAATCGGCTTCACGACAACCGGCCTTTGCAGTTCGTGAAATAACGCGTGCGCCGCTGCGTACGAACTCGCCGTGCCTCCCTTTGGAACCCTCATCCCCACACCCTGCAACAGCAGCTTCGTCAATTCTTTATCGCTGGCAATGTCAACGCCGATCGCCGAAGTCTGACTGGTCAGCGTAGCTTGAATCAACTTGCGGTACTTACCCGTTCCTAGCTGCACCAGGCTGCGCTGACCAATCCGCCGCACGGGAATCTGCCTGCGCCGCGCCGCCTCGACGATCGCCCTCGTGCTTGGTCCGAGATCCACTTCCGCCTGAATTTTCTGCACCCTTGACAACTCACCCGCTACGTCGAACGCCCGCTTCTCTAACAGTGATTCGATTAGGTGAATGGCGATCGGGACCAGCAGCGGCGCCACGTACTTTGACTCCATTTCCATGACCACATCGTACAAATTCGGCGCGCTTGACACCCTCGTTCTGCCATACCGCACCTCATACCCGAGCCTATGTTCAAGTTCCAGCACTACGTGTTCGACGATATGGCCAAAGTACGTACCGCCACGCAAGCGTTCAACAAACCCGCCCGATCGCCCTAACCCGCAGTAGTGCGTGGCGATCCCGGGCAACTGCTCTAGTAAGCTGTCCACAAATCCGGGAAATTGATGGCTTTCGCGTCCTGTCAAGTCTTCAAGATCCAGCTTCATCGCCAACACCGGTCGATGCAAGTACACGTTTGGCCCTTCCAATAGACGCATTTCCGTCACTTTCACAGGAGTTCACCCCTCGTGAGGCGTTCTACGTCAGGCTGCCGCTCTCGAAGCATAAAGTGGTACCCTGTCGGCAATACGTGCAGTTTTACCCCATACAGCGCCATCGGGTCGTTTTTTTTTAAGTGATCGATATTAGAAAAAAGCAGTGCCCCCGCGTCTACAATCACCACCGCGCCCCGACCGATAACGCGCAACTCATTGTCCTCGACAATCACCGCCGTGTCCTCGTCAATCCCCAGTCCTAGGTGATGCGGGTACATTGCGACCGCCGTGAGCAGTCTGCCCAGCCTGCCCCTTTGCGCAAAGTGCTGATCGATCACCACCCCGTCGATAAACTCCATCCCCGGCGCCATCGTCACGATGCCCAACCTCGGGTTGGTATCCCCACTGCCGTCGACGATCATCGTGCTACTCATCATCGAAGCCCCGGCACTCGTCCCCCCCAGCGCCAGTCCCTCATTGTGGCGCGTGTGCAACACTGCGTCAACTTTGGTGCCACCCAGTAATTCGGTAATGCGGATTTGTTCTCCGCCTGTAAAAAAAACGCCTGTCGCTTCTGCAATCGCTTTACAGGCGCTTTCCCTGTTGGCCGCCTGTCGCGACGACACGTCGAACGTGCGCACATCCTCGACATTGAGGCGTCCGAAGGCATCGATGTACTCGGCGCCAACCTCGACAGGCAGCTTGGTGGCCACCGTCATCACAACGACGCGCGCGTGCGTTCCGCCCGCAAGGCGAACGAACTCCCGCAAGATCGACATGTCCTCATGCTTGTCTTCCGCGCCGCCCACGATGACGAGGGGACCCTTGTGTCCGCTCATGATTGTTAACCAACCTCCAAGGATTTCACGATTCAAAAGAGGCGGCCTTGGCCGCCTGGTCGCAACTCTCTCCGTTTAATGCAACGATCCGTTCGGTCGGTTGGCTAAGGCCTCCTCCGCGATCTCAATCGCGCGCTTGACCATGTTCCCGGCATCGCGCGTGGTGATTCCTCCCCAACCCTCACGCATGAGAGTGGGGTAGAAGCCCAATTCTTTGGCCAATTCATACTTGAGCGCGTCCGACATCATACTCCGCCTTCGCCCCATGATCGAAACCCCCTTCGAGAAATTGCGTTCCTGTTGTATCATGCCCCCCCAAAAATTCGCTTATGCCAAAATCAAAAGGCCGCCCTCCGCCACACTGGCAGAAGACAGCCTAAAAAACACAAAAGGTCTGAATCAATTCACTTCACATTGCTGATGGTTCGATCAATCTGCGGCGCTACCGACTCGAAACTGTTCGTCTTCTCGCAACACCAACAGTTCAACCGTTTCCGTTAAGACGTCGGCATAACTGTAGGAAACCCGCTTAAAGGAATTCGACGCTTGATCCAACTTGATCACAAATACAGAGGGATAGGTTTCCTCCAGGACACCGGTCCGCTCTACCGTTTTGCGGCGCCCACCATTAGCCCGCAATAAAATCTTCTCCCCTACAAGGGTTTCGAGATTGCGCCGAATATCCTGCAAAGCGTTCTTTGCAGTCACCCACTCCACCTCTTTTCACTAATGGAGTGTAACACAAGCATAGTCCGTTGTCAAGAACGTGATATTATATCAGTGTATCTTTCATCTTGTCAACACACTTTCAATAACGCGACCTCGGCAGGCCAATTCTGTACTTGCCGCGCGACTCAATACCGCCCAGTCCCTCCCTGCCGGTGATGGTCGATTGGACGACCTCGTAAATGTCGATGGTTTCCTGAATCGGGGTAAATGCGATTTTTTCCGCCACCAGCACGGGGTCTAGGGCGTGAATCAAAATCCGATCGGGGGAACTCGCAAAATTCGCGCCCGCTTCCAGCAGTGCTTCAAAGTGAGATTGGCAGGCGCCGGCAAAAATAAACAACTCGTCACGACTGCGCTCATACCGCCTGGCGGCGCGCACCGCTTGCACGTAGTGATTGGAGTGTCGATATTGATCCATACGCAGCATCTCTTGATGTTTCCCGTTACGCACCACGCTGTCATGACCCGTAATGACAAGGATATCCGGTTCGTACTCTTCCAGCAGTTTGGGCATAAAGCGCACCATATCCGCCTCCGGAATGTTTTTTCCCACCGCGCGAATGTCTAATTTCTGGTAAGTGTGCAGGCATTTCTCAAGGTATTGACCATCCCCGTCAAGGTGCAAAACGCGCCCCGGCATCTCAAAAAAATCATCCAATTGCCGCTTTTGCCCCATGCGATGATCGGATTTTGCTTTTCCCAGTTGGCGACGAATCTGGATCTGGCGCAAGGACTCGTTTTCCAATTTGGCTTGCGCTAGGCGGTAAGTCATCATCTCATCCTTGCCGACGACCTCCAAATCGTCAAGCGGCGCATCGGCAATCAGTCGGACATCAAGCCCCTTGAGGGTTGCGGTGCCTGACTCTACATCGACAACATCCACCACAAACCAAACGTCCTTGCCATACGACTTTCTGACCACAAGATCTCCTGATTTCCACATGCCAGAGCCTCCATCGACAGTCGCGCGTTCAGCCATCAGCTTATGTGCGATCGCCTATGGAGGTGACGGAAGCGATTCGTTTTGCCCTAAAACTTCGTATACCGATCCGCCACTTTAGAGGCGCCGAACGAATCGGGTTTGATACGGGCGGTATACCCGCTCTGCGTGATCCAGCCCGTTATCTCTTTGATGAGCGTTCTCGTTTCTCCTTCTTCGCCGATGTCGAGGTGAATCTCGATGGGCAGGTGATTCCCTCGCTTGCCCATCTCCATCTCAAGTTGCTGCACGACCTCCAACGCATAAGAGGCCTCCATAAAAATCCTTTGCTTAAACGAGAGTGTTTTTTTGTAGGGGCGTTTGAGAAAATAAAACCGCGCACCTTTCCCCACCCTGTGAATGACGATCGCCGTCACAAACAAGGCAAAGTGGTGCGCGGTGCGCGGTTGCGAATCGGATCCGACAATCAACCGGTACGTTCCGTCCGGGGCTTCTTCACAAAATCGCATGATATCGAGCGCCACGTCTTCCAGTGACATGGCTCCCTTTGTGGGACTGACAAACTGCATACGACCTCACCGCCTATTGGTTGGTCAGTCGCCGTCCTGAACAGCTTGATGCAGCGCGTGCGCCAGTGCGGCGAACTCCCGAATCGACAGCGTCTCGCCACGGCGCGACGGATCGATCCCTGCTAATTTTACCCATTCTGTTAAAGAACCTTTCGACAAATTGTGAAATTCCCCTGCGAGTGCGTTGTTCAGTGTTTTTCGCCGCTGCGCAAACGCCCCTTTTACAACTCTAAAGAAGGTTTGGCGATCAACGCCTTGCGCGTCCGGGTGCGGCCTGATTCGTATCGAAACGACAGCCGAATCGACGCCCGGATTCGGCAGGAACGATGATGCGGGCACCGTCTGCAGCAAACGCGGCTCCCCATAGTACTGCACCGCCACGCTAAGCGCCCCGTACGTCTTGCCGCCCGGTGGTGACGTCATCCGCTCGGCCACCTCTTTTTGCACCATCAACACCATCTTCTCAATCGGAAGCATGGCTTCCAGCACCATCATGACGATGGGCGTGGTGATGTAATACGGCAAGTTCGCGACGAATCGATAGTCCCACACTCCCGAATCAGTTGCAAATAATGCAGGGTAATCGAATTGAAGCGCGTCTGCGGCGATGACCTCAACCTGCGGATATGGACGCATGGTTTCGCGCAGTAGCGGCAGGAGGCGGCGGTCTTTTTCCAGCGCCACAACCTTCTCAAACCCAGCCTCCACAAGCGCCTGCGTAAGCGTGCCGACGCCAGGGCCAATCTCCAGTGCGGCAAGGCGTTTGCCGCTTTTTGCGTCAGACCTCGCCTCTTCCACAATAGCATGCAACACGCGCCCGTCAATTAAGAAATTTTGGCCGTATTGTTTTTTTAGCGTAAAGCCGTGCGCACGCAGGAGTTCTTTGACGACGGACGGTTGATAAAGCGGGGCGGTCACTGCGGATCGCTCTCCAGCTCTGTCAGCGCCTGTTGAAACTCAGCCCGGCTCACGCGCAACGCATTCAGGCGCTTTAGGAATGTTTTGGCATTGGCGTAACCGATGCGCAGCGCTTCGCCAAGCCTTTCTCTGCGCACCGCCGCATCTCGAATCCCAATCAGCCCATACTCCGCCAAATCGCGTTCGGTAAACTCTGGCTGCACGTTTTCGACAACGCTCCGCACTTGCGATAGCGCCCGTTCAATCTCCGCCAAGGCTGCGTTTTCGACCCCGATGTCGCCATTTTTGTGCGCCGCGCGACGCGGCAAATACGCGTGCTTGCTGTCGGGGAACCGTTTTGTCAAATGGCGCCGAATCTGTTCGCCAGCATAGTCGGGGTCGGTGAAGATGATCAGGCCACGCGCCTTTGCTGCGCGTTCAAGACGCTGGTACACGTCCTGACGGATATGCGCACCGCCCGTGACGATCACGTCCGCCTGCACCGCTTTTTGCACACGGTCGCGATCGTGTTCGCCTTCGACGACAATCACTTCTTGGATTTGCACAGCCAATTCACTCCTGCATCTGAAACACGCGCAAGGCGTTTTGATAAACGGCAGCAGCGACAGCGTCCGCCATTTCCGGGCGAATTTCGATCAACTTTGCGAGTACATGCCGCACATGCGCCGGCTCGTTGCGGCGTCCGCGATAAGGCTCCGGGGTCAAGTACGGCGCGTCCGTTTCGACGAGCAGTCGGTCAAGCGGCAGCGCCGTCGCCACCTTGCGCAGGCGCTCCGCGTTCTTAAACGTCAGCGGTCCGGAAAACGACAGATACAACCCCATTTTCAAGCAATCCGCCGCCATTTCCACACTGCCGGAAAAGCTGTGCATGATGCCGCCACGTAGCAACGGCGATGCCGAGCGCAAGTGCGCAAGCACGTCTGCGTGCGCCTCGCGGTCGTGGATCACAACCGGCAGACCCTTGCGTTTCGCTACCTCAAGCTGCGCGGCAAACACGCGCGCCTGCACGTCACGGGGTGAGTGATCGTAGTGGTAGTCAAGGCCAATCTCACCGATTGCGACGACCTTAGGCTCGTCCGCCCATGCCTCTAGGTCGGCCAGATCCTTGTCTGTCACGGATTTTGCGTCGTGCGGATGAACCCCGACCGCCGCATACACCTGCGTGTACTTCGCCGCGAGTTCCAGGGCGCGGCGCGACGATTCTTGGTCGTACCCCGGAACCAGCATGCGCAGGACGCCCGCCTCAGATGCCCGCTTGATGATGTCGTCCGCTTCGCCGTACAGGTTCTCGTCGTTGAGGTGGGTGTGCGTATCAAAAATGGCGTACGTCACAGCAGTCTCCTCACTTGACCTTGGCGCCGACCGGGATGTCCCCAGATACCGTGGCAAGCACCAGTTGCGTATCCGTCGACGCCGCGAGGATCATGCCGTGGGACTCCACACCGCGCAGCTTGACGGGTTTCAGGTTGGCCACGAGGATCACCTTTTGCCCTATCAGTTGTTCCGGTGCGTAGTGCTTCGCAATTCCGCTGACCACCTGCCGCACCTCATCGCCAAGGCTGAGTTGCAGCTTCAGTAATTTGTCCGCTTTTGCGATTTTTTCCGCACTGACCACCTCGGCCACGCGCAGTTCCACTTTGGTAAAGTCGCCGATCTCAATCAGGGACACCACGCCTTCTGGTTGCGCTTGGGTTGCTTTGTCACCCGCTTTGTTCGCTTCCTTCGCGGGCGCAACCGATGCGTCGGGCAGCGCGAGTACGCCCAGCACGGCAAGCTCCTTTTCTACATCCAGACGCGGAAAAATCGGCTCTCCCGGCGCCGTGACCAAATTTGGCGGAAGCGTTCCAAAGACGCGCGCCGAGTCCCACGTCGTCGCCGCGCCAGACGCAAGACCCAGCTGCCGCCGCATCTCTGGCGCCGTTTTCGGCATGAACGGCTCCATCCAAACGCTAACGATGCGCAACACCTCAAACATCGTGTACAGCACCGTGTTCAGGCGTTCGCCTTCTCCAGCCTTGTGCAGCGCCCACGGCGCCGTTTCGTCGATGTAGCGATTGCCCCGCCGCACCAATTGCCAAATGGTTTCAAGCGCCTTGGAAAACTCCTTGCGCTCCATCGCCGCCTCTGTTTGGTCGGCGAGACTCACGATCCAATCCCTTAGTTCCGTTTCTAGTTCCGTCAGGTGCGCGGGTTCGGGAATCACACCGCTTGCAAACTTTTTCAACATCGCGAGCGAACGGTGCAGCAGGTTGCCAAGGTCGTTCGCAAGATCGTAATTCAGCCGATCCATAAACGACTCATAGGTGAATACGCCGTCTTGACCAAACGAGATCTCCCGCAACAGGAAGTAGCGCAGCGCATCGGAGCCGTAGCGGTCGATCAACTGATTCGGATCGATCACGTTGCCCTTTGATTTTGACATTTTGCCGTCTTTCATCAGCAGCCAACCATGTCCCACCACCTGCTTGGGCAACGGCAAATCAAGCGCCATCAGCATGATCGGCCAGTAAATCGAATGGAACCGAACGATCTCTTTTGACATCATGTGGACGTCCGCCGGCCAGTACTTCGCGAAGCGCGCCTCCAGTTCGGGGTCTCCCGACAGGTACCCGAGCGCGGTGATGTAATTGGAGAGCGCGTCCAGCCACACGTAGATCACATGCTTAGGGTTCTCACGCACCGGGATGCCCCAGTCGAACGTCGTGCGCGACACGCACAAGTCCTCAAGCCCTGGCAACAGAAAGTTGTTCAGCATCTCATGCTTTCTCGATTCAGGCTCCAGAAACTCGGGGTGATCCTTGTAGTACTGCACCAGGCGATCCGCATACTTGCCCATTCGGAAAAAGTAGCCTTCTTCCTTCACCCACTCCACTTCGCCGCCGCACTCCGGGCAGTGTCCGTCCTTGAGTTGAATTTCCGTCCAGAACGACTCATCCGGTGTGCAGTACCAGCCTTCGTAGTGATCCAGGTAAATATCGCCTTGTTCGAGCAGTCGGCTGAACATCTTTTGCACCACCGTCGAGTGGCGCTCCTCCGTCGTGCGGATGAAGTCGTCATAAGAGATATCGAGCCGTTCCCACAGTTTTTTAATTCCTTCGACAATCCCGTCGATATACGCAAGCGGCGTCATCCCTGCCGCTTCCGCCTTGCGTTGCAGCTTCTGACCGTGTTCGTCCGTCCCCGTCAAAAATCGCACATCATAGCCGCGCAAGCGCTTGTAACGGGCAAGCGTATCGGCCACCGTCGTCGAGTAGGCATGACCGATGTGCAGCTTGTCATTCGGATAATAAATGGGAGTCGTAATGTAAAAAGTCGGTTTCGTCACCATCGTACCTCCGTGCAGCATAAGAAAAAGCCTCGCCCGTACACCACGGCGAGAACTTTTCCCCGCATTTTCCTTTAGCAAACATCGTAGCAAGAAAGGCAGACCGTGTCAATTTTCGATCCGGTGTCAATCCATCACATTCGTCGAGTTTGTCGTCACGCGACTTCCATACCACGTCCTGTTCCCGGCTACACTAAAGTTGAATGCGTACTTATTCGACCAAGCGGTTTGCAGCATGATGATGAAGAAGACGATCGAACCGACCCACGGGATCAGATTCCACAACAACAGCCACGGACTTCTTCCATATCCGATCAAGAACTGCGCTAATTGAATAATTAAAAATATGGCAACAAACAAAAAATACAAGTACCCTAAAAACGGTATGATGCCCACAACCATCGCGGCAATCGCAAGAATAGGGAACAACGCCCACTTATCCCAATTTAAAGCTTTCGCGGTAACGAACGGCATCCCGTAGGGAAGCCACGATACCCAAGCCCACTCGACGCCCGCCTTCTTGCCCAACCTCATGTAGGTCAGCCCGCCCAATACATACAAGGCGATGAATACAATGATTGTGATTATCATAAAAACGCCTGTGAACAGAAAAAGAAAAGGATTGGGATGGCTTTGATAATACATACTAAATCCCCCTTCTATGATCATCTTCGAAATCAGTATAATTTATGAGTGTGATTGGAACAATAGTCAGTTTGACTAAGCCAGTCGTCAACTCATTTACACGTTCTTTAGCGAGTTTCTTTGCGTTTAAGAGGGATAGGGGCACGCTTAGGTCGGGGATAGAGCGCGTGCTGCAACTTCGTCAACGCCCGCGCCTCGATGCGCGACACATACGAGCGCGAGATCCCCATCATTTCAGCGATCTGGTGTTGCGTCCATTCGACGCCGTCTTTCAGCCCGTAACGCAACACGATCACCATCTGCTCGCGATTGTCAAGACCGCGCAACATGTGCCGCAATCGCTCCTCTTCGATTCGCTCGCCGACCAATTTCTCCAACTCGTCCGTCTCCGACCCCAAAACATCGCGTAAGGTTAAGTCATTGCCCTCCTTGTCCGTTCCAATCGATTCATCCATCGACACGTCACGCTTGGATTTTTTGCGTGAGCGCAAGTGCATGAGCATCTCGTTTTCAATGCAGCGCACAGCATAGGTGGCAAACTTGGTTCCAGCATCCGAGCGGAAGCTCTTTACGGCCTTAATAAGGCCGATGGCACCTAGCGAGATCAGGTCGTCTTCGTCGACCCCTGAATCCCTGTACTTTTTCGCGATATACGCCACCAGACGCATATTGTGCTCGATCAGTTTTTGATAGGCGACTTCGCTGCCTTGTTTGAGTCCCTCCAGACAAGCTTTTTCTTCCGCTTCATCAAGCGGTTTCGGAAACACCTGGTTTTTTACATAGGATGCAAGCACGGCAGTCTCGCGGGCATAGGTATATTGCGCTAGCCATACGGACAAGCTCCTTCACTCCCGTCAGCAGTTTCAGACCATGCTATGCAATTGTCGAACATTTCGTCACATATTTTAAAATAATAGCCTGACTTACAAATTGCCTATTGCGAAACGCTTGCAAGAGTGGTAGACTTTCACTAGTTAATTTGTGGGTTAACCTTAACGAAATCTGCATAAGGTTGTGTCTGATGACTTTGGCAGATCACATGAAGGGGAACACAAGTTGCAGGCTCCACATGTTGTTCCTATTTGTTTCAAAAAACCTATCCATACGAGGAGGCATATGCTTCATGATGAAATCCACTGGCATTGTCCGTAAAGTTGACGAACTAGGACGTGTCGTCATACCGATTGAATTACGCCGTACACTTGGTATCGGTGAAAAGGACGCCCTGGAAATTTACGTCGACGGAGACAGAATTGTGCTGAAAAAGTACGAGCCTGCCTGCATTTTCTGCGGACAAGCGGATCAAATCATTCACTTTAAGGGCAAAAACATCTGCCCATCCTGCATCGAAGAGATGTCGCAAGCTCACTGACCCTATTGATCTTTAGCGTCCAACATCGCCCGATAGACAACCCGCCGCGACACGCGGCGGGTTTTTGCCGCTTCCTTCAACGCCTCTTTTTGTGACATTCCCTGTTCTATGTAATCATTTACCTGCTGTATGAGCGCCTCCGCATCAGGCTCGCATTCCCGATCTTCTGCCAGCTCTCTGGCACCCTCCACAACGATCACATACTCTCCGCGTTCTTGCGTCGCTTCGACAATTTTCTCGTACTCGTCAAGGTGACCGTTCACGTACATTTCGTGTAGCTTACTCAATTCTTTGACGACGACGATGCGTCGATCCCCAAGCTGACCGCGCATTTCTGCAAGCGTAGCACGCAGGCGATGGGGCGCCTCGTAAAACACCAGTGTGCCAGGAAAATTCGCAATCCGTTCCCACTCGCGACGGCGTTCTTTTTTGCCGACAGGAAGGAACCCGACAAACACGCTGCGCCTAACTGGCAGACCCGAACCGACTAACGCCGTGACGAACGCACTTGGCCCTGGCAATACCTCGACCCTGATCCCCGCCTCGTGCAGTTCACGAATCAGTTCCTCACCAGGATCGGACACTCCCGGCATGCCCGCATCCGACACAAGCGCGCCGCTGCGACCACCTTCCAGAAGTTTGCGCATTTTCTCTCCTGCCGTTTTGAGATTGTGGCGGTGATAGGAAAACACCTCAACCGGGTGAATGTCAAAATGAGTGAGCAACTTGCGCGTGTGGCGGGTATCTTCCGCCGCGATAAAACTAGCCTCACGGAGAATCCGTAAGCCTCGCATTGTGATATCCTCCAAATTGCCGATCGGGGTCGGGACGACGAATAGCGTTCCTGGTTCTTCACTCATGTTCGTTGCAGGCTTTCCATACAGAATAAGCACTCACCTTTGCGCATGCTGCCATAGTTAATGTTACAAATGTGAAACCCATCGTCATACAGTGTATGCAAGTACTTTTTCGCTTCACTTGGCGGCGCTTCATGACTGACGCCGAAGTCAACGCGATCACGCAAATTGGCGTTTTCCAATATTAAGTTCTGATTTTCTTCCAGCAAATCGCCAACCATTAGCCTTAATTCGCTGATTTCCTGGTAAAACATCCCTATCCTCTCCTGCAACTGCTCCATGCGATGGAAAAGTTCCTGCTTATCAATCAAGTCCATCACCATCCGTTCCCCTGACAGCATCAAGCAAAAACACTTCCCAGGCTAATTGCGCGTTGACATGGCTTTGCATTTGCCGTTTTCGCCGGAACGCCGCCATAGCGAGCCGCGCATAGCGGTGAGCAACCCCGGACTCATGCGCCGTGGTGGCACGCTCGTGCAGGTGGCGAATGACCAAATCGGCAAACGCGAGGGATTGACTGGCGTTAAAACTCCACTTTGTCCACTTGTCCGCCACCAGTAACCACCCCTTGCGTTCGCTGCGAAACGCAGCTTCACCAATGGTTCTGGCAAGGTCTAGCAATGCTTCGATTTTCTCGTCATCATCGAACTCGAACACGGAAAAATCCAGAAAACCGACGGCTGGAGTGGTGGTTTCGTGCTGAATGCGCAATAACAAGACACGCGAACGAAGCGTAGGGATCAGCGCAGCCGGGGACGAAGTCAGCAACAAAAAGAGGCGATTGACCAACGGTTCTTCCACCCACCTCAGAATGGCATTGGCCGCTTCGATCGTCAGTTTGTGCGCGTCTGCCATCACGATCACATGCAAACGGTTCGCGCTTGCCATCAGGGCATCTGCCTTGATCGCTGATCTCATTTGCTGAATTTTAAGGCTGGCTCCATCAGGCGCCAACCACTCCACATCCGGATGACTGCCGCCCGCCAGTTGACGGCAAGACTTGCACTCACCGCATGCTGCGTGATCCACAGGGTGTTCGCAATGCAGCAACGCCACTGCAGCGCGAGCAAACTCGTTGAGCGCCTTGGCATCGTCTGCCATACACAAGTAAGCATGCGCTAGGCGGTTTTCCTGATGCCACCGATAGAGCCGCTGAATCCCTTCGCCTGCATCCATCGGCCTCACCCCATTTCAAATTTGCAGGCTGATCAACAAGCCTTTTACCTCGCCCACGATTCGCAACATTTGCAAAGGTTCGTTTTGATCCGCAACCGCTATATTCAGCAAGTCAATCAAACGTTTGTCAATTTCCTGCACAACCGCGAACACCCGCTGTCTGCCCAAACGATCGGTCGAATACTTGGACGATACGCCGAAACTGCCCTTGACAAGAATCGCCAGGTACTGCTTCACCGCTTGACGGTATGCGTAAGCGGCGTCGAGCGACTGGGTGGAAACCAGCAGTTCGCCTTTCTGATTGACCTCTTGGAGCAAACGTTCTAGCGTCGCCCTTTGCTGTCCTCCTTCCGCCTCGTCAAGTAGCGAGCGAAACAGTTCCGAATCGCTGGCTCTCCCCGCATCCTCTTGGTGAGCAACCCGCTCTGGCCTCAGACCTTCTCCACCGAAGCGATTGATTTTCACTAACCGTCCCTCCGCGCCAACCAAAATGCCCATCATGATCAGCGGCCTTCATCCATGCGCACGTCAGACACCACACGATCACAATCGTAATATGGCACGCCACATTTGTTCTGTTAGCTCCTCAGCGCATTCCGTTCCATCCAACCACACATAACGCTTGGGATCCTGCTCGAAAAGCGCGCACAATCCAGAGCGCACCCGCGCAAAAAAAGCGCTGCCCCGGCGTTCAATCCGATCCGCGCGCACCTGTGTTGCGCGGTCGCGTTCGGAGATTCTTTGCAGGGCAACCGCCACCTCAACATCAATGATCATGGTCAAATCAGGCAGATAATCCGCCACCGCAGGCTCGTTTACTTTTTTCACCAATTCAGGGTTCATTCCCCGCTCCTGCAACCCGTACCCCTGGTAGGCAACGCTGGCATCGACGAACCGATCACAAATGACGCTGACGCCTTGCGCTAGCGTGGGCGCAATGATCCGTCGTACATGCTCAGCTCGTGACGCCGCATAAAGGTACATCTCCGTCAGCGGTTCCATCTCCCTATCCGGACTCAGCAACAACTCCCGAATCGCGTCGCCAATTGGCGTCCCACCCGGTTCCCGCGTTTTGACGCATGGCCGCCCAGCCGCCAAAAAACGCTGATACAGCCGTTCCACCTGCGTGCTTTTCCCGGCGCCGTCGATCCCTTCAATCGCGATAAAAACCGCTTTGTTCCCGCTTACTTCCTCCACCTTACCCATGCGTTCGCAGCCTTTACCGCCCTTCCACGTCGAATCCATCCAACCGCAGTCCTAATTCAGCACACTTTTTGATATATTGTATCATATTTGGCGTATACACCTCATCCGCCAGTAGCAGCGGAATCCCTGGCGGATACAGCGTGATGCCGCGAACCGCCCGTTGACCGGCAAGACCGTCCAGGTCGCGCCAATGCGTTTTACCGAATCCACGACTTGCTGGCGCGACCTCCGCAAAGCGCGGTAGCATTGCGTCCCACCCCCCAGACGACGCCGCGACCACTCTCGTCTTGCCTGCAAACTCGCGCCGAATGACCGCTACGACCCGTGCCACATCCTTGCCGGAGTTCGCGTAGGACCACGCCAGCAGTACCCGGGCAGGATCGTACAACTCGACATATGCACCTTGCTCGCTTAAGCGCATGGCCAGTTGATCCCCTTGTATTCCCCACTCCTCCGACTCGATCGTCCACTTGAACGGATCGGTCGCAAACCCGCCAAAGTCGCTATTGACTAGCCCGTGCCAAGTCCGCGCAAGCTCCGAGCGAGCCGTTTCTAGCTCCAGCAGCGTTGCACCCAGCAACTCTTGCCCGTATGCCGCGAGCTGCGCACGCGCGGCATCGATAGAGGCCAGCAACAGATATGAGGGGGAGCTGGTTTGCAAAACGCGCAGGTAATGCCGAATCGCTTCCCGGTTCACGGCCTGTCCGTTCACGTGCAAGATCCCCGTCTGCGTGAGCGCCGCCGTCATCTTGTGTGCGCTGTGTACCACGATGTCCGCTTTTGCGTGAACCGCCGAAACGGGTAACGACGGATGAAACGCCAGGTGCGCTCCGTGCGCTTCATCTACGATCACCAGCTTTCCCCGGGCATGCGCCGCTTCCACAATACGAGGCAAATCCGCCACCACGCCGTAGTAAGTAGGGCTGGTCAGCACCACCGCCACCGCTTCAGGATGAGCATCCATTGTCGCCTCCAAATCCGCGGCACGAACGGCGCCCAACAACGATCCAGCACGCGCTGGCGTCACCGCAATCACACGCGCTCGCGCCAAAGCCAGCGCATGCCAAACAGACTGGTGCGCGTCGCGACCGACAATCGCCGTTTCTCCTTCCGCAACCACACTTAGCACCGCTGCAAGGTTCCCCACGGTGCTTCCGTTCACCAAAAAAAACGCATGGTCGCTCCCCCACGCCTCTGCCGCCAAGGCCTCCGCTTGCGCAATCGCGGCATGAGGTTGATGTAAGTCGTCAAGACCGGGCAGCTCCGTTGCGTCCAAGCGCGCGATTGTGCCTGCATACTTTGCAAATTCCGCATCAAAACCACGTCCCGCTTTATGACCTGGGACGTGTACAGAGGTTCGCTCCAGGCTTTGATGACGCTCCAGAGCCTGCAAAATCGGTATCATTCGCTGATTAAGCAATTTTTCCATGCAGTTCAGTATAACGCATTAGGGAACCATTCGCTCCATGCTAAGGTCTCGCCATAGAACGGCTAGTTTCTCTACATAATATTGATATCGTTCGTCCGCTACATCCGTGTGTACAATTTTGCGTTCACAGTCATTGCATAAAAAGTGATGCAGCAGTTGGAAACCGCGCCCCTGTGCGACCATGCGGCCACAGATGACGCATTCTTTTCCCATATCCGATTCCATCAAAGTGCAGACCCCTCCGTTCCGCTCGCGTGATGAACATTTCCAAGCTAGCAACTAGTATGGCTCGTTCCTACCCATCCTAAACCTTTTTTTGCTGTTACTCTATGTAACCACCGCTCATTCCGTGAACGCAAAAAAGAGTCGCATCCAGCGACTCCCCTCGCACTCACTTGACGCACCACAGCACCAGACTTCACGCCTTCAGGATGCATGTATCAAAATTACTTCTTGGTCGAAACCTCGTTCAGATATGCGTTGGCAATCCGCAATCCCTTTTGCACAGTGGGGTCTTTCAAGAGGCGCATCAGACCAAACACGCCGAACGTGGTCGTGTCTTTTTCCGCTTTCGCCAGCGCCGTCTTCAGCATCGCGAAGTTGTCGGTCGCGCACTTTGCGACTGGCTTGGCCGCGCTTGTCACCGTGTTCACCGTAAGCGGCAACAGTTCTTTGTCGGTGATCATCGGTTCCACCAGATCCAAGCCCATTTCGAGCCAGTTCATTAACTTCACCAACATCGGCAACTTTTCCAAAAGCGCCATCGCCGCGCCAAGGTTCTCGGCACTGAGCGGTTTGGCCAATTTTGTGACAGAGTCGATCGCCATGTCGATCAACTCCTCATCTTTCGCAAGCGGCTCAACCAATGCGCCGCCCAATTCAAGCGCGGTAAACAGTTTTGCCAACATCGGCATCTTGCTCAAAACCGTAATGGTGGCAGACTGAATTTCAGGGTCGCCCATCATCTCCATCAAGGCATCCACATTTTGATCAACCATTTGCGCATATGCCATATATCCCGTTCCCCTCCATAGGTAAACTTGCTTCTCTATACATTTTAACATACTGGTTTGTGCTATACTACGCGCAGGATTATGGTCGGGGTGATTCAGGCATGCGCGAAGATGGGGCTGGCAGGTTTGGCCGCGGCGCTTCCATTATGGTGGCCTCTGTCTTCATCTCCAAATTGCTGGGTCTCCTCGTCGTCGTGCCACTGCAAAACATCATTGGCGGGTATGCCTACGGCATATTTCGCATCGCCTACCCTCTATACACCATCATGTTGACCCTCGCGACCATCGGCTTCCCGCTCGCCTTATCCAAAACCATCAGTCAACTCTCTGCCGCCGGCAAACACCGTGAAGCATACGCGAACTTCCGTGCCATCGGACGCTTCATGCTGATTTTCGGCGCCATCGCTTTTCTGTTGATGTGGTTCGGTGCCCCGCTCTATTTAACAGTCACACTACCGCACGACTCTAGATCATTAATCATCGCGGCGATTCCGGCTATCCACACCTTGGCGCCGGCACTTCTGCTGTTGCCGTTGATCAGCATTGAGCGGGGGTACTTGCAGGGGTACTTGCGCCTCGAAGCGTCTGGCGCATCGCAGGTCGTCGACCAGGTTGCACGCGTGACCTTCATATTGATTGGCACCGTCATTGCCGCGCTCATGGGCGTTAACGCGTCAACCAAAGCGGCCATTGCCACATTCGGCGCTACCGTCGGGGTGTTAGGCGCATTTTTGCTGCTGCGCGTGTCCGTGCGCAAACTGCGTAAGGAAACGCTGCGCAAATCAAAGTTCTCACCGTATACGCCGCCACGCGCACAAGACGTGTTTCGACAATTGTTTGTTTACGCGCTGCCAATCGCCACAGGCACGCTCGTATTGCCGCTCGCGCAGGCGATTGACGCATGGACGATTCCGCGGCTGCTGGTGGCAAGTGGTGCGACGATGGTCAAGGCGATCACCGATTATGGAATTTATACGGGCGAAGCGCTGATTCTCATGCAACTCCCGCTGTCTTTTGCCAATGCGATCGGCGCATCCATCATGCCCGCCTTAACTGAGTCGCGCGCTGCGGGGGTTCCCCACGCTGTGCGGGCGCGATTAAACGCCTCCCTGAAAATGATGGCGTTTATCACCTTTCCGGCAGCCCTCACGCTCGGTCTGTTGGCCAAGCAGATCAACATCGCCCTGTTCGCCAGTTCAAGTGGCACAGTGGCGATTGCCATTGCAGGCATCATGAGCATTTTCAGCGCACTGGAACTCGTGTCAACGTATATATTGCAGGGTTACGATCGCTTTTACCGCCCCGTCGTCCACATGTTTGTCGGACTCGCGATCAAGCTGGCGCTGAACATCCTCCTCATTCCTTTTTTTGGAATCAACGGGGCGGCAATCGCCAGCACCATCGGGTACTTGATCTCCGCATGGCTCAACATGCGCGCCGTTCGGCACTTCTCCGGGGCGCGCGTCCAGTTCCCCAAAATCGCATGGCGCGCGTTGGCAGCCTGTCTTTTTGTCGGAGCATGGTTTCTGCTTTGGCAAAAAGGCATCGCCATCTTGCAAGTATGGCAACCGCAGCTAGCGTCCATGCGCATAGTTGCGCTGCTGGAGGTGCTAGTCGCCCTTTTTGTCGGCGCACCCATTTACCTGTTCTTCGCACTGCGGTTCCGCGCCGTAAGCGGCAGTGAGCTTTCCAAATTGCCGCTCGTTGGCAAACTCCTCATTCGCACCTGACACGTCACATCACCCATTGGTGAATGGCGGCCATCGCGACAACCCCCGGCCATCCCAACACCGCCGTCACGCCGAGCGTTCCCGCGTTCACGGGAATGTGCAGTCCTGCGGTTCTCCCAAGGTAGTCGACCAACAGCAACACGCTGCCCCCGACGAACAGATTGCGGAGCAATCCGCCGAGGAAGACCCATGGTTTTTTTACAATGAAATACACGAGTACGAGCGACACGACAATCCCTACCGCAATCAAAACCGGATACGACGTCATTACATCTCCTTCCAAGAATAACGCGCCTCTGCGTCCACTTCGACCACAATAGGCACCGTCAAACGCTCCCGACGAACGACGCGGAGCAGCCCCTCATAGCGTTTTTCGGCCGCTAATAAGAGGTAGATCGCATCGTCGACAGACTCAGGATTAGACGCTTGGTTGAAGTTTTGCATTGCAATTTGCCAGGCGACGTACGCTTCGTCCAAATCATTGATAAGTTGCTGGTGTTGCTGTTCCTCATTGCTTATTTCACGCTTACAACACGCGTTCAACCTGCCCCCCATCACTCACCCTCTACCTTTCAGGCAACTTCAATCTGGTAGAGTATAGTCGAGGAGAACGTAATTTATGACTGTAGCACACAAAAACGGCGCCTCAAATTGGGCGCCTGTATTCAAAAGCTCTTACCAGTGTCATTTCGTCGGCGTATTCGAGGTCGCCGCCGACCGGCAAACCGTGACCGAGTCGCGTGACCGCAAGCGAATCAAAATTCCGCACCAACTTCGCCACGTAATGGGCAGTGGCCTCCCCTTCCATGGTCGAGTCGGTGGCGATGATCAGTTCGTGAACTTGCTCGTCCACAAGTCGATCCAACAGTTCACGCAGGTGCAACTGATCAGGGCCGATTCCGTCAATCGGTGAGATGACGCCGCCAAGCACGTGGTAGAGACCACGATAGGTCTGCATGCGCTCTAGCGCGACGACATCCCGAGAATCGCCAACCAAGCAAATGGCGCTGTGATCGCGTTCCGAATCGGCGCAACGGGAACAAGGAGTCACTTCCGTCCAATCACAACAAATCGGACACTTTGTCAATCGCTCTTTCACGCCCGTCAACGCATGGACAAGTTCCTGCAAACCCTGTTCCGTCATCGTCAACACGTGAAATGCCAGTCGTTGCGCCGTTTTCGGTCCGATGCCCGGCAAACGGCCAAGCTGTTCCATCAGATCAGCAATCGGTTTTGGGTATCCGTTCATCAAAACATGCCGGGTAAATTAAGCCCTTTAGTGTATTTGCTCAAGTGGGTTTCCGTCAGCGCTTCGGCCTTGCTTTCCGCATCGCGGAGGGCTGTCAGCAATAAGTCTTCCAGCATTTCCACATCTTCGCCGTCGACAGCATCAGGGCTTATCTTCACCCGTTGAACCTTACGGTGGCCATTCATTTCGATTTGAACCGCACCGCCGCCCGCGCTCCCCGTCACCAACATGGTTCCTAGCTCTTCCTGAGCGCGCGTCATGTCTTCTTGCAGCTTTTTAGCCTGCTTCATCAGTTGATTCATGTTCTTCATTCGTTATCTCTCCGTTTCATCTTGCAATTCAACGCGATCCTCGCCAAACCACTCAAGCACTTGCTCCACCCACGGTTCATGCGGCGAATCGCTCTTCACGACGTCGACAGAAGAAGACTTGAACGCATCCCACTCGTCGATTCGAACCGCCCGCAACTTGATGGGCGCTCGAAAAAGCGACCGCAGCACGCCTTCGATGATATCCTTGTGCGGCGAACGCATCACCGTCTCGGCATGCACCTGTCCCTGAAAGACTGTAATCAACACGCCTTGACGGACTTCTTCGGGAGTGCCGGCAAGTAACCAGGCTCGTGTCTGGATGCTGTGTTTTTTGACTTCTTCAAGCACAGCTTGCCATTCATTTTTGATTTTCGCAAGTAGTCGCTGATCTTCAGCGCCAGGCTCCTCCCCAACCGTAATGCCACTGTGCTGACGCATGGGACGCGGACTAGGGACTGCCTTTACTGCATCCTGCCGCTCGAAACGACTTGCTTGCGCTGAGGCCGTTTGCACGGGCGTCGCGGCAAAGCTGGACTGCGTTTGGCTATCCGCCACCTTTTGCTCAAGATCCGCAACACGCTTGGTCAACTCCCGCAAAGCCATGATCATCTCGCTAGCAGGCGCTGCCACAACGGCGTCCGCGCTGAGGCGTGGCGTGACTTCCGCCGTCGTTTCTGTCGTGACGGCAAGCAACCCCACTTCCACAAACATCCGCGCCTGCGTTTGGTAGCGTAGTTCCGCTTGCCATTTGATCAAGCGATCGACAAGCGCCAACACCGCATCGAGTGGTACACTCTGCACGACGACGGGAAATGTGGGGTCAAACCGCCCCCGATCCTGAACTTCTTCGACAGCCACTTGTTTTTTGGCCAAAATCACATCCCGACAATACGCCAGCAAATCCACTAGCAGCATTAACGGTTCGGTGCCCTTCTGCCACAAGCCGTTCAGGTGCAGCAACAGGGACACGTGATTGCGATCCAGAATGTGGCGCAACAACGCGCCCACCTGTTCACTCGGCACTCCCCCCGCTACCGCAGCCACTTCCTCTATGCCCATCGCGCCTCCGGAATAGGCAATCGTCTGATCAAACAACGCCAGTGCATCCCGCAAGCCACCTTCGGCAGCGCGAGCCACGTACCAGAACGCTGGCTCTTCAACCGCAACCCCGACAGCCTCCGCCACCTTACGCAGGCGCTCAACAATGATCTCACTCGACAAGCGACCAAAGTCAAACCGTTGGCAGCGCGATGCGATCGTAGCCGGTACTTTATGGATCTCTGTGGTGGCAAGAATAAACAAGCAGTAAGACGGGGGTTCTTCAATCGTTTTCAACAGGGCGTTAAAGGCTTCCGGCGTAAGCATGTGGACTTCGTCGATGATGTATACCTTGCGCTTGGCCTCGCTCGGCGCATACTGGACCTGCTCAAGCAGCGAGCGGATTTCGTCAATTCCGCGGTTCGAAGCTGCGTCCATTTCCACGACGTCGACGACCCTGCCTTCGAGGATGCCACGGCACGAAGGACACTCGTTGCATGGCTCAACGCCTTGAATACGCTCACAATTTACAGCTCTAGCCATGATTTTCGCCACACTCGTTTTGCCCGTACCGCGTGGCCCTGAAAAAAGATACGCATGCGCAATCCTGTCTAGCCGGATTGCATTCATCAGCGTCGTCACGATATGGCTCTGACCGACCACCTCCGCAAACGCCTGCGGTCGCCACTCGCGGTAAAGTGCCGTATACGTCATTGCTTCATTCCCCCGCTCAAAGATGGCAGCAGGATCGAAAACGTCGTCCCAAACCCTTTTGAACACATGCGGATGTGACCGCCGAATTCGTGTATGACCGATTCCTCTCCCAACACAATCGGCTGAACTCTCAGCGACACAGGGTCAGGCCAAACTGCGGCACCCGAAAGGATTCCCTTAGTGCTGCTTCCGTCAGGATCTGACACAGTTCGGGATCTCTCGTCGCGCAGAACCCAACCCACGTGTACGCTGAGACTTCAGCCGATCATAAAATGGCGGAGAGGGTGGGATTCGAACCCACGAGCCCCGCAAAGGGCTACTCGCTTTCGAGGCGAGCTCCTTCGACCACTCGGACACCTCTCCGCAGTTCGCGAGCATCAAGACGAGATCTTTTGTCGCGAAAGAAGTCTGCCAATATCTTAGCACACTGATCCGCCTTTATGCCAGCGGTAACTTGTGGATAATGATTGAACCCTTGAATGGCATACACATCGGCAAGCGACCCGAGCGCCCCCGACTTGGGGCTCGGTGCGCCGTAGCAAACCACCGCGATGCGACTTTGCTGGATCGCGCCTGCGCACATCAAACACGGTTCCAGCGTGACATACAGCCGGCATCCGGCAAGCCGCCAGTCTCCGCGTCGGCGGGCAGCGTCACGAATGGCAAGCACTTCCGCATGAGCCGTTGGATCATTCCAACTTTCTGCCATATTCCGTCCCAAACCCATGACGCGCCCGTTTGCGTCGACCACTACCGCGCCAATCGGCACCTCGCCCAAATCCAGCGATTGCGCGGCCTGCCCAAGCGCCAGTTCCATCGCCTGCTCATGACTTGCGACCTGCACGCATACACCCCATTCGATTATCCTGACAACAATTTACCACACTCACCAATTGGGCGCTGCTGCATAGCCTAGATCACAGAAAAGGAAGAGGTGAACAGCCATGTGCGGCATCACGGGTTACATCGACTGGGAGGAAAAGGAGTCTGATCACATTTTACGGGAAATGAATGTCACACTCGCCTGCCGTGGGCCAGATGAAGAAGGCAGCGCCCACTCCGGCGCGGCTGCATTCGCTCACAGGCGTCTCGTGGTCATCGACCCTGAAGGCGGCAAACAGCCCATGTGGCGCTCGGTTAACGGCCATCGCTATCTCATCACTTACAACGGCGAACTGTATAACATGGCGGAACTCAACAACGACCTGACGCAACGCGGTCATCGTCCGCAAACCCGCTCGGACACAGAGTTACTGCTGCTTGCGTACATCGAATGGGGTCGCGAGTGCCTGCAAAGACTCAACGGCATATTCGCTTTCGCCATTTGGGACGAATCGAACGAGCGCCTGTTTCTGGCACGCGACCGACTCGGCGTCAAACCGTTATTTTACTCTGCACAGTCAGGGTTTATCGCGTTTGGTTCAGAAATCAAGTCCCTACTTGCGCACCCAAAAGTCCCACCTGAAGTGAATATGGAGGGGTTGGCGGAACTATTCTTGATCGGCCCCGCACGCACGCCGGGTCACGCTATTTTCAAGCACATCGCGGAGTTGCCTCCCGGCCATTACCTGGCGTTTGATCGCGACCACTTATCTACTGCGGCTTACTGGCGACTGCAAAGTGCGCCGCACGAAGACGGCCTTGAAACGACGGCGGAACGGGTCGAAGAACTGCTCTATGACGCCGTGTCGCGCCAACTCATTTCCGATGTGCCACTCGCCACCCTGCTTTCCGGTGGACTCGACTCCAGCGCCGTTTCCGCCTTCGCCGCCGACGCCTTGAGCCGAAATGGCGAACACCTGCACACCTATGCCATCGATTTTGTCGATATGGACAAATACTTCATCGCCAACGCTTTTCAAACCGGCAGGGACGCCCCTTGGGCGGAGCGGGTCGCGCAGCACATCGGCAGTGTCCATCACCCTGTGATCATCAGCACCGCACAGATGACGAAGTACTTACTGCGCCCACTGTACGCGCGTGACCTGCCGGGAATGGCCGATATTGACGCTTCTTTGTTTTTGTTCAGCCAGGAAATCAAGCGTCACGCCACCGTCGCTTTATCTGGTGAAGCGGCGGACGAGGTGTTTGGCGGCTATCCCTGGTTCCATCGCGAGGACGCGCTTAGTGCCGACACGTTCCCTTGGTCTTTGCGCCTGCACGAGCGGATGGCCTGGCTGCAACCTGAATTATTGGCGACCATGAATCCACAAGCGTATGTGCAGAACCGTTACCGCGCGGCGCTTGAGGAGGTACCGAGGCTACCCAGTGAAAACCCGTCCGAAGCGCGCATACGGGAAATTTCCTACTTGAGTATCACGCGTTTTTTGCCTACTTTGCTTGAGCGCAAAGACCGCATGAGCATGGCGACGGGACTGGAGGTGCGTGTTCCTTTTTGCGATCACCGTCTTGTCGAGTATGTATGGAACATCCCTTGGGAAATTAAAAATTACGGCAACCAATCCAAGGGGATTTTGCGCAAGGCGCTCGCCGGTTGGCTGCCAAACGATGTGATCGAACGCAAAAAAAGCCCTTACCCCTCAACGCCAGACCCAATTTACCTTGAAACGGTGCGTGCTAAGTTCGAGGATCTGATGCACGAACCCAGTTCCCCATTGCTCGCGCTCATCAATGCGCCTTGGCTCAACGAATTGGTCAAGCAAAGCAAGGAAACGACCGCACACCGCCCGTGGTTTGGGCAGATTATGGCCGTGCCGCAAATGTTCGATTATTTGATCCAAGTGAACGAGTGGTTACGCGCCTATCATGTGCGCCTTGTCAATTGACGGCTCAGTGATTGCGACCAAAGCGACTGGTTAATTCGCAGTGATGCTGCGGATGATTTGCGTGAGTTCCTTGGCGCACAGATCAAGGTCGTCATTGACGATGAGGTAATCATAGCTGTCCCGACAGTTCAGTTCCAGTTCCGCGCGCGACAGGCGCTGCTCAATGTTGGCGGGGTCAGTATCCCGTCCATACAGCCGATTGGAAAGTTCAGCCATCGACGGTGGGGAAATAAAAATTGTGCGGATGTGTTCCGGAAATACTTCCATCGCATCCGCACAACCCAGTACATCCATGTCGGTAATAATATCGTAACCGTTGTCAATCGCGTATTGAATCGTCGGCAAGTGGGTTCCGTAATACGCGTTCGTGTGGATTTTCTTCCATTCCAAAAACTGACCCTGTTCTATCATCGCTTCAAACTCCGCCGTACTGATAAATGCGTACGGGTTCAGTTGGCTTTCGCCGGGGCGCATTGGCCTTGTGGTGGCGGACGGCATGTAGTAAACTCCGCTTAAATCCTTCAGGATGCGGCTCAATAGTGTATTTTTTCCTACTCCAGACGGGCCGGAAAGTATGATGAAATAACCGTTGCGGTTTTTCCGGTCTGCTCTGTGAAAATCAATCAACAACTCGGGAACCATTCGTTCTCCCTCACCTGATTCGCTTTCTTTACGGGGTTGTCACATATTATGCAGGCTCCCTCACTCACTGTCAACAAACACCGTCTGGCGACTCGCGTGAAAAACTATGAATTCGTTGCAGGAACCTCTAACGCGTTTCGCGAAATTTAATTAATAAGAGTTTACAATCGGTCGAACGGAAAGTGATGTTCATGGTGCGTCAAAACGGAACACAACCGAGGAGAATCATCCTTAAGGATGGTCGTGTCGCTGAACTGCGTCTGGCGAAGAATGATGAATGCGACCGTGAATTAATTCACGACCTCGGTCAGCGCGTTTCCAAAGAAAGCTTATACTTGCGATTCATGCACATGATCCATGAATTCAGCAGTTCCCTAATTACCGACATGATCGGCGACGGCGGACCGAATGGCGCGGCTCTGATGTGCATGTCGGGCAATCAGTTGATCGCCGTCGGCAATTACGTTCGCATCAACGACACCACGGCGGAAGTCGCTTTTTTGGTGGATGATAGAATCCAAAAAAAAGGCCTCGGCACTTTGCTGTTGGAGTATTTGGCGGAAGTGGCGTGGAATCACGGCATCGTCCGCTTTGAGGCGGACGTCCTTCGGGATAATTACCAAATGCTGGGAGTCTTTCGCGCCAGCGGGTATGAACTCGTCAGCGAATACGATTCTGACACCCTCCATTTATACCTGTCCCTCAGCCACACGGACAGCTTCCGCACGCTGCGCGAATCACGGGAGAAGAAGGCGACCGTCGCTTCGCTGCGCGCTTTTTTTGAACCAAAAACGATCGCGGTGATCGGTGCTTCGCGAGACACGCGCAGTTTGGGTCACTTATTATTGAAAAACCTAGTGCAAAGCGAGTTTTCCGGCACTGTGTACCCCGTCAACCCTACAGCGTTGTCAGTATCAGCGGTAAAAGCGTACCCCAACATACAATCTGTTCCTGAAACGATCGATCTGGCGATTGTCATGGTTCCCATGACGCAGGTATTGACCATTGTCGACCACTGCATTGAGGCGGGCGTCAGCGCCGTCATGATCATCACTGCCGGATTTTCGGATGCGACACCGGAAGGCCTCGAACTTGAACTGGCGGTACTTGGCAAACTTCGGGGGGCTGGACGACGGTTGATCGGCCCGAACAGCCTTGGCATGCTCAACACGCAGGCTGACATCCACTTTAACGCTAGCCTTGCACCGATCATGCCTTCTGCTGGCGGCATCGCGATTGCCAGCCACTCTGGAGCGCTTGGCATTGCGGTGATCGACTATGCGACCCGCATCGGAGTCGGTGTGTCTAGTTTTGTCAGCCTGGGCAACCGTGCCGATGTGTCGAGCAATGATTTGCTCCAGTACTGGGAAGACGACGCCAATACCAAGATCATCGTGCTGTACCTCGAATCCTTCGGAAACCCTCGCAAATTTTGGCGCATCACGCGCAGAATCGGCCACAACAAGCCCATCATCGCCGTCAAAAGCGCGCGTACGCCTAGCGCTCTGGAGATTTCGAAAACGCGCATGAACACGCTGGCGGCACGCGATGTGGCGGTTGACGCACTGTTCCGCCAAGCAGGCATCATTCGCGTAAACACACTTCAAGAGCTGTTTGACGTCGCGGCGTTGCTGTCATTTGTGCCACTGCCGCGCGGTCGTAAAGTCGCGGTCGTGACCAATACGGCGGGTGGCGCCGTCATTACGGTTGACACGATTGTCAGGGAAGGGCTGGAGTTTATCGGTCCCGTCATCAACCTGGGCTTTGAGGCCTTGACAGAGAGTTACCGGGACGTGTTACCACTGGTGCTGCGCGATCCCACGATCGACGCCTTGGTCGTCATCTTTACGCCTGTTGGGTTTATTGACGAAGACGAGGTCATCAAAGCCATTGCTTCCGCCATCGAAGAGGTGGTGTTGGACGCTGAACTGGACGAGAACGGGCATCCGATCCTCAAACCAGTGGTGGCCAACTTTCTCTGGAAAGGCGATTTTCTGGTCGATTACATCCAAGCTGGTCCACAGCGCATTCCTGTGTACCCTTTTCCTGAACACGCCATTCGCGCATTGTCGAAAGTAGCGACATATGCGGAGTTCAGGGATAAGGAACAAGGTGTCGCCCCCATTTTCGAAGATGTGGATCTTGAATCCATTCGCTCTTACGTTCGTCAATTTGCCGTGAAAGGCGATACGCACTTGACTTCGAGCGCTTCGCTTGAGTTGTTGCGCATACTCGGAGTCACATTTGCCGCTGATACGGTGACCCGCATTGCCGATTCGGGCGCCGCTTCTGAAAGGAAGCCACTGTACTCTCGCGAGATCGCCATCGACATCACCTACGACAACTTGTTCGGTCCGATCATGCACCTGCGTGTTTACCACAACATCCACAACGCAGATCGCATCACATACACCATCCCCAAAGTCAAAGAAGCGAGCCGCATTATGCCGCTCACAGATCTTGATGCGCGAGAACTGATTAATACAACTTATTACTTAGCAAAAACGTCTGCCGAGGAAAGGCTTCAAGAAACGGAAAGCATCATTCTGGCTGGATTTATCTTGCGCCTATCCATCTTGATTGACGCCGTGCCGGAAATTCATCGGATTCGCATCGACAAATTAGAAATTCTACAGAGCGGGATCTTGCTAGACCAAATGCGCGTTCGCCTTAATCCTACAGAATAATGGTTTAAGGCACCGCTGATCTGTGGTAGTGTAAAGCTATCCCATCATTATGATGATTATGAATCAAGGGAGTGCATAAAGAGTGGGACATGATCCGGAGTTGCATCCTACACCCCATCGTTTTCTACCCATCATTGAACCGGAAGATGCCCAGGTTCAGGAATTGAAGAACTTGCTTCATCAAAGTCACCGAACGGTCGTCATTAGCGGCGCTGGCATGAGTACCGAATCGGGAATTCCCGATTTTCGCTCTGAAAACGGTTTCTGGGAAGAGGCAGATATCCTTTCCAAGATGTCCGATGCGCACTTAAATGCACAACCAGAAGATTTTTGGCTGCACTTTAAACAAACGTTCATGAATCCGAGGTTCATGTCTGCAGTTCCGAATGAAGGCCATTTGGCTTTAGCGGAAGTCGCCGCCGTTGGCAAGCAGATCAAGATTTTCACGCAAAATGTCGACGGCTTACATCAAATGGCGGGGAGCATGAACGTATATGAACTGCACGGCAACATCCGCCACGCCTTCTGCCCGAAGTGCCATACGCGTTACGGCATATCGCACATCCTCGCCGAAGATGTGCCGCACTGCAATTATTTCGATATGAAAGGGAACGAGTGCCAAGAAGCGCTTCATCCGGATGTCGTGCTTTTTGATCAGATGGTTCGCCATATGGAAGACGCATTCTACGCTGTAGTTCGCGCCGACTTGCTGTTGGTGCTAGGCACGTCGCTCCTGGTCGACCCGGTTGCCAGCTTACCCCAGTACGTGTCGGCAGAACACAAGCTGGCTATTGTCAATTTGGATGAAACCTACATCGACAAACGCGCCGATCTCGTGATTCACGCCAGTGTCGGTCGCACCGTCAGTCGCGCAATTGAGCAACTTTTTTCGATGCCGGGGTATTGACAATATTATATCTATCAATTATCAATGCAATCTCGTTTATGTATTTTACAAATTAAATGGATTATTTGTATAATAAAAAAACAGGGTTTCTTCACGTTGTGATTTCGTAATGAAGAAGGGAAAATGTGAATAGTTTAATGATTCAAAATCAAGAAGACATGGCAACGCATCAAATTCAACTGCTCACCTTGTCCGCACCCAGAAATTCGTACATTTTGTTCATCGACGAAATCGGAAAGGTGGCGTTTGTACAAAAATCATCTCGCTTTCCTTTTCCGTTTGAACTCGGTCAGCACATCGACGATCCCGGCCTGAAAATTACCAACACGGCAAAAGCATGGCATAGTCGTGAGTATTTAGAGGCGGAGGGTAACCCTAAGAACTTTGGCTTTAACTATGTCACAAAGACAATGCCTCTAAAGCATAATGACGGAACATTCGCGGGTGTGATTACCGTCATATTCCCGGGTAATAATTCGAAAATTCTGGAACAGGGGGTCAGCAACCTTTCCAATCAGGTAAGTGTCATCAATCAACTGGGTGAGGACATGCTTCGCGCGGCAACAGATAAATCTGCAAGCAATGAAGGATTGATCAAGCGAGTCATTGAGTTGCAGACTCATGCGAAAACGCTATCTGAAATCAATACGATCGTCGTGGAAGTGGCGAACCAAACCAATCTTCTAGGCATCAACGCCGCCATCGAAGCGGCCAGGGTTGGCGAAGAAGGCAAAGGGTTTTCACTGGTGGCAAACGAGATCCGCAGACTGTCGATCACCGTTAAGGAATCATCAAAACAAGTGAATGAGAAGATCAACGAAATTTTTAATGATATCGGGATCATCCATCACTCCGTTCAAGTCAGTAGTATCGGCAACGAAGAAATGACCACACAACTGCACGAGCTTTTTGAAAGTATAGATCATGTGCATAAAACGTCCATTTCGTTGTTTAGTTAACATATAAAGGGGTAATTCCGGTGAACTTCGTTCACGAGATGACTGAAGAAGAGATTGCCAAGGCAAGTGTAGAGTTGTTAATCAAAATGGCACCAAACGATAGTTACGTCATTTACATGGATCAAAACGGGGAGGTAAAAGGCATAAAAACATCTCCTATTTTCCCATTCAAGATCAGTGTTGGCGACCACATCGAACAGGATCACTTAAAGAACACGAACACTGCAAAAAGCTGGCGCGATCGCAAGTATTACGAGGCAGAGGGCAATCCCGCTTCGTTCGGATTCCCGTACTCATCAAAGTCAGTGCCCATCTTCGAAAACGGAAATTTTCACGGAATCGTTTCTGTGATTTTTCCTACCGATACCAGCGAACATCTGGAAACTGGCATTAATCAGTTGACAGATCGAGTCGGAGGCATCCGTGATATAAGCCATAAAATGCGCAACGAAGGGGAGGCGCAAACGAAGAGCGCCGAGGAAATCACCAAACGCGTGGAAGAGATGCACAAGCACACGCAGGGACTCCTTGAAATTAACTCACTAGTGACGGAAGTCGCTTCGCAAACCAATTTGCTAGGGTTGAATGCGGCCATCGAAGCGGCAAAAGCGGGGGACATGGGCAGGGGGTTTGGCGTAGTGGCCGATGAAATCCGCAGGCTTTCCTTGACCGTGACAGACTCGTCGACACGTGTCAATCATAAAATAGACGAAATCATTGAAGACATTCAATACATCGACCAAGCCATTCATCATAACGCGAAGGACAATGAAGTGTTGTTTCAACAATTGCATCACTTGTCCAACAACATTCAACAGGTTCACGAAACTGCGCTGCAATTGGTCAAGCTGTATTAGATTGTTTTATGATTTTAATTTTTAAAAATTGATCGGAGGGTACTATGTTAAACATAAGGGATTTAATTCCTTTTTTGCCTTTCATCAAAAGTACTTATACTGAGGATACCCATCTGATCTTATTGGATCAAAACGAAGTGATCGCCTCGCTGCCAGGCGACACCATTAATTTGGGCGTTAAGGCTGGTTTGCCTATGGAGAAATTAAAACACACGGTGACTTATCGCACTAAAATCGAAAAACGTGTATTGCGTGATGAACGAGGGCCTGAACATTTTGGTGTTGCTTACATTGCGTCGGCGGTTCCTGTTTTCGACAACCCTCAAAACACTGGCGAACCCATTGGATACCTCACAGCCGTCACGTCGATCAAATCACTTCAGGAACTACGCGCAAATGCTCATGAACTTGCCGCCACTGTGGAACAACTCAGCGCCACCACGGACGAGATCGCAAATGCGTCGTCAAGCATTTCACATGATGCCAGTTCGCTTGCAGACTATGTAGGCAAAATGTCCGTGAACGTTAAAAACATCAGTGAAATCGTAAAGTTTGTTCAGGAGATATCCTCGCAATCTAATTTATTAGGGTTAAATGCGGCGATTGAAGCCGCACGAGCGGGGGAAGCGGGCCGCGGCTTCGGGGTGGTTTCGGACGAGATTCGCAAAATGGCGACGCAGAGCAAGGACTCTGCCGGAAAAATTCGTCAGATGGCGGAAGAGTTACAAAACGCCTTAAATTACCTAAATGATACCGTCAAGCGTGTGGCTGATAATCAGATGCAACACTCTGAAAGCGTGAATGAACTTCGCGCTGTGTTTGAACACATCGCGAATGTAGCGAGCAGTTTGTCACAACGTTAATCCGACACATCTGCAGAAGTAACGAAAAGGGGTGATAATCTTGCATGGTGGATAGTGGATGGAAGATGAGCATCTAGTTTAACTTCAACATTGGTTATGTTTTAATCGGAAGGGATGATAGATTGATGGATCATTACAACTTCGGCGCCGCTGTTGAGGCGTATGCCAAAAACAACAGCGACCAGATCGCCGTATTTATGCACACTCCAAGTGGCGACTCCAGCGTAACGTATGCTGAATTGACAACGGAAGCCGCGAAATTGCATACATCGCTCATCAACCAAGGATTGCAAGCGGGAGATCGCATACTTGTTTTGCTGACTAGGGGTATTTTGTCTTATGAGATTTACCTTGGATTGAATCGAATGGGAGCCGTCACCTTACCAGCTTCCGAATTGTTACGGGCTGGCGACATCAAGTACCGAGTTCGCCATGCGGGTGTCAAAGCAGTGATCGTCGCGTCCAACATTGCTGATGAGGTGGAAACCGCACTCACTGAATTTCCAGATGTCAAACGCTTTGTTGTCGGTGACGATCGCGACGGTTTTGTTAATTTGTTGGATTTGATGAAAGAGGTTGATGACAGTTCTTTGTTGCCGCCGGCAGACACCGACGCAAATGACATCGCCTATATTTCTTATACTTCCGGAACCACTGGCGGACCAAAAGGCGTAGTGCATGTTCACGGCTGGCCCCGCGCACACTTGGCAAATGCTGCGACGTATTGGTTTGATGTGAAGGAAAAAGAATGGGCATGGGCAACAGCGGGTCCTGGTTGGGCAAAGTGGGTTTGGAGCCCGTTCGTGTCGATTATCGGCAAGGGCGGCACCGCATTTGTATTCACTGGACGCTTTGAACCTGAGGTATTTTTGGATATTTTATCCACTTACCCAATCGGGCTGTTTTGCTCTACGCCCACGGAGTACCGCTTAATGGCCAAGTCGGCAAAAATCGAAAGTTGGCAGCCAAAATGTCTGCGCAGTGCTGTCAGTGCAGGCGAACCTTTGAACCGCGAAGTGATTGATGTCATTTTTAAACAGAGCAACGTGATGGTTCGCGATGGATATGGGCAAACGGAAAATTCCTTACTCGTTTCGACGCAGGTAGGCATGGAAGTCAAAAAAGGCTCAATGGGCAAACCGTCGCCAAATCACAATGTGGTGGTCATCGATGAGGACGGAAAACCACTGCCAGTGGGCAGTGTTGGTGACATCTCCGTACACCGCACCGCGCCCACTCTGTTTAGAGAATATTTGTACGACGAAGAAAGAACGGCCAAGGCATTTCGTGGCGATTATTACGTGACGGGTGATTTAGGAAGATTCGATGAAGATGGGTATTTGTGGTTTGAGGGGCGTGCAGACGACATTATCATCAGCGCAGGGTATACCATTGGTCCCTTCGAGGTTGAGGATGCCTTGATTCGTCATCCGGCGGTAGCCGAGTGCGCAGCGGTTGCGAGTCCTGATCCAGAAAGAGGCAGTATTGTGAAGGCGTTTGTGGTGTTAAAGGCGAATGTGGAGGAATCCCCTGACTTAGTAGTGGAGCTTCAAAACCACGTGAAAAACACGACAGCACCATATAAGTACCCACGGGAAATTGAATTTGTGAAGGATTTGCCAAAAACGACGAGCGGGAAGATCCGACGCATCGAGTTGCGCGCTCAAGAGAGAAGTCGCAAGTTGTCACAGTAATTACATGCACAATCTCATCTGCCTTGTGTATCGAAACCGCCCCCATCTAGTTTGAGTGTCGGGCGGTTTCACCCCACAGGGAAGCCCGATTGACTCCAAGTCGCAACGCTTGCATCACACATTATAATGCCATATAATATCTGCGCGCACCCGTAGCTCAGGTGGATAGAGCGGTGGTTTCCTAAACCGCGTCTTGCGGGGGTTCGAGTCCCTCCGGGTGCATTAAAAAATGTTGAAATGGCGCGGGTTTTCACGATAATGAAGACCCGCGTTTTGTATTTCGTGAATGATTGTTACTGACGTTCTTAATTGCCTGTAAACTGACGACGTTTATTGTCCAAATCTTGATAAATATCGTGTCCGACGCTAACCAGTCAAAGTGAACGTCATCCACGATCAGGACGAGTTGGATATGATGAATCGCGCACATCCGTTCGAGAGGTATCCAGCGTAGTCTGAAATCGGCGAATGGTCGTCGTTTTGCGAGTGCCGCAATCTTTAACATGGTTCGTGCAATGATCTTTCGAAATTGATGAGTCATTTATCAAGTACGTTGTAAAACCCCGCACTTCAGTACTGTGGATATACCCCTACGGGGCACAAAGTAAGACGCTCGCCGTTAGGCGAATCTTTTCTTTTTACATCCAATATGGTACAAGGTAGCTATGAAAACTTCCAAAGCGTATCGGTTTCGCTTCTACCCGACAGAAGAACAAGCGCAATGACTCTCCCGAATCTTCGGGGTTGTTCGCTATGTCTACAATTAGGCGTTAAAGCGAAAACGGACGCCTATTACAACTAAGGCCAACGGCTCTATTACAAAGAACTGTCAGCAAAGCTGACGATACTGAAACAACATCCAGAAACCGTATGGCTGAATGAAGTTTTGAGTGTGGCTTTGCAACAAGAATCGCGACAAAGCCAGAATCAAAGTTGAGATGATTCATGCCAAGATTGCCGACCGCCGGCAAGACTCCTTGCACAAACTCACGACACAACTGATCCGCCAGAACCAAGTGATCAGTTTAGAGAGTTTGTAGGTCAAGAACATGATTCAAAACCACCACTTAGCCAAGTCCATTGCCGATGTAGGCTGGGGCGAACTTGTTAGACAACTCAAATAGAAAGCAGCTAGGTATGGGAGAACGGTTGTGAAGATCGACAAGTTGATGGTGATTTAGTTAGACATTATGATTTTCACCCTCGTTCTCAGTATCTTCCATTGCAACAGCCGTTTCTTTTTCAATTTGAATTTGTATATATTCATCATGCTTCGATTCTAATAATTTGAAATCACAGCATAAATACGCCAGTGGGTGTTTACGATTAGAACCTATTTTGTATACTTCATTTGCTTTTTTGTGAATATCCGATAGGTGTTGATTGCAGAATTTAAGTTCTGAGCGAAGTAAATTGCGATATGATGGAGCTTCCAAGCTAAAATCTTTCATACGCAAGACTTCATCGAAGGCTGGGAACATGAACGAAAAGCGAATAGAACTGATGGATCTACTCTTGTCTTTAATAATCAGGTTTGTTCTTTGTGGCGTATGAAAGGAGGAGATGGGTGCGAAATATTGATAGGAGTCGATCATCAATACGACACCGCAGACAAATTTATTATTTGTAGTGTAGCTCATTTCTGGAACGTGATTATCAAATTGTTTTAAATATTGAATGTAGTCGTGATCTACTTCATATAATTTAAGCTTCATATAAAAAGGCACCTCAATATGATCCGCAACAATTCCTTCAATATAAAAAGGGTTAGAGCATTGCCCCAACCCTGCATTAAGCTTCGCACTTTGGAAAGGTAGCGAAACACCCTGCATTAAGCTTCGCACTTTGGAAAGGTAGCGAAACACCCTGCATTAAGCTTCGCATTTTGGAAAGGTAGCGAAACACCCTGCATTAAGCTTCGCATTTTGGAAAGGCAGCGAAACACCCTGCATTAAAACGCTCAGTGATGCTTTTATCTTCATATTGTAATGAAAAGACGACGATTTGTCAATGTGGCCGAGGAAACAACGTTTAAAGTTAACCCTGCCTGTACTTACCCTTGGTACTTACCCTTGGTATTTACCCTCGTCAGTGAGTAAGAGCTTTGTGTCATATCGCAGAGCAGTACCCTCTGTTCAGACTCAATCCTCGTCTATGGGTAAGATCCCGAAAATGTTGCGTATCGAAATTGCAATTGCTTCAGATGATATGCCAATAACAAAGCGGTTGTCATGATTTTCGAAAGAACCTCCTGAAGACTGTGGGTTCGTCCCTCTGGTTCCAACAATTGTAGCAGGAGCGAGAAGCGGACAGACATGCGATCCCGTTCTGACTTTTGTCTTTCACGCATCTTAGCATGTACAGCGATCACTTCATTTTGGGTTTTATCACTATGATGAACGGAATGAAGCCATGTTGAACTGGGATGAGCCTATTTTTCTCGTGGTCAAAAGTTCATTTCGCGCGTAAAGATAATTTTAAATCTTCATCCATATAATCGTTGACAATGAATCAATTATCGGCTGTGATTTCCAATCGGAGGTGCCAAATTGAGTTCGTATAGCTATATTTCGCATTTAGAGTGTTCATTTTGTGGTACTGAGTACAAAGCGGATTCAAACATTCAGATCTGCGCTTCATGCGAGCATCCACTTTTTGTTCGATATGACCTTGCTACCATGAAAAAAAGCATTTCCCGTGATGCACTTGCTGACAGACCGCAAAACTTCTGGCGATATCATGAACTGTTGCCTGTGTTGCACCAAGAAAACATCGTGTCTATGAACGAACCATTCTCCCCCATTATCAAGCTGTCCGAATCCGGAAGCGATATGGGGATCACTAGGTTATTCGCTAAAGACGAAGGTGTATTACCTTCCGGTACGTTTAAGGCTCGCGGCGCATCCATCGGCGTTTCCAAGGCCAAGGAGATAGGGGTGCGCGCCATCGGCATTCCAACTAACGGGAACGCTGGCGCTGCGTGGGCGCTTTACGCCGCTAAGGCGGGCATTCCCATCACCGTGGTCATGCCGAACACTGCGCCTGTCACCCCGCAAAAGGAGTGCCTGATTGCAGGCGCCAACCTGTACGTGATCGACGGAACCATTGCGGATGCCGGAAAAACACTCTCCCACATCATCGATGCCGATTCGTGGTATGACGTTTCCACGCTCAAGGAACCCTATCGCCTGGAAGGCAAGAAAACGATGGGTTTCGAAATCGCCGAGCAGTTGGGCTGGAAGGTTCCAGACGTGATCGTTTATCCTACTGGCGGCGGCGCAGGTGTCATCGGAATTTATAAAGCGTTTCAAGAACTTCAGGAGCTTGGGTGGCTGGAAAAACGCATGCCCCGATTTGTTGTTGTCCAAGCCTCCGGATGCGCACCACTTGTCCGCGCATATGATCGTGGCGATCTGTTTTCTGAGGAGTGGCAAAACCCAGAAACGATCGCATTTGGCATGCGCGTCCCTAAGGCACTCGGCGACTATCTCATCCTTGACGTGATCAAGCAAACTCACGGCATTGCGATCAGCGTCAATGATCGCGCCATTCAAGCGGAACGAGAAAACGTCGTCCGCAAGGACGGATTGCACGCCAGTCCGGAAGGCGCGGCTGGCATTGCGGGAGTGCGCAAGCTGCGTTCACAAGGTTGGATCCGCCCAGACGATACAGTACTCGTCATGAACACTGGTTCCGGACTCAAATACACAGACCAGATCACCGCCAAACCCAAAGCGTTTTCCTACTCCACAACGTAATTGGAGCGACAATCGACAGATAAGGGGATACACCACCATGAGTTCCAATGCGAAAAGCAGCTTCATCGCTGGCGAGTGGCGATACAACAACGTTCAGGAGGAACTACTCGTCACTGTCCGCAACCCATGGAACGAAGACATTGTCTTTACTTATACGGAAGCCAGTCAGAGGGAGATAGACGAGGCGGTACAGGTTGCGCAATCTGCGGCAGATCACCCGATCCCGCCGCGTGAAAGAGTTGCCATTTTGTCAAATGTAGCCGATCTTTTGTCTGACCGCAAGGAACAAGCAGCCACTTTGCTCACACAGGAAACGGGCAAGCCAATCCGCGACGCCAGACTTGAAGTGGAACGTGCCGTTTTGAACTATCGCGCATCCGCGCAGGAAGCGGCGCGTCAGCAAGGGTACACAGAAGCACAGGACGCCCCCGACGGAGAACGCATTTTCAGCATCACAGTAAAGGAACCGCTGGGTGTCGTGTGCGCCATTACTCCTTTTAACTTTCCCATTAATATTACATCTTTAAAAATTGGTCCTGCTCTGGCTGCGGGCAATGCCGTCATCTTAAAACCCGCCGACGCAACTCCCGCCACAGGCGCTTTCATTGTTGAACTGATGAAGGAGGGGGGATTGCCAAGTGGCTACCTCAATCTCGTCTACGGTGGCGCCAGCGTGGGCAAAGCGCTTGTGGCCAACCCGCACATCGCCCTTTATACGTTTACGGGCAGCGTCCCTGTTGGTGAGGAGATTAAGAAGAATTGCGGATTGCGACCTGTCATTCTTGAGCTTGGTTCTAACGCGCCGAATATCGTTCACCATGACGCAGACTTAGAAGCGGCGGTTCAAGCGCTAGTCAAGGCGGCTTACTCATTCGCCGGTCAAGTGTGCGTGTCGGCGCAGCGCATCTTCGTCCATCAAGCGATTTTCGACTCGTTTCTGGAGCGTTTTGTCACACGCGTGAAGGCCTTAAACATCGGTGATCCGCTGGACGACTCTACTGAGGTGGGCCCGCTTATTAACGCGCATGCAGCGCTTCGCATTGAACGCTGGGTGAGTGAGGCGGTCGCACAAGGGGCGGTTTCGTTAACGGGAGGGGAGAGGCACGGCAGGTTGATGGCGCCTGTCGTATTGACCAACGTCAAGCCCGACATGGATGTGATGAGCAAGGAGCTTTTTGGTCCTGTCGTCAACATTTTATCGTACCAGACAGTCGATGAGGTCATCGCACGATGCAACGATAGCGATTTCGGTTTGCAAGCGGGGGTATTTACCAACGACCTGCAATTCGCGTTTGCGGTTGCCCACGGTCTCAAGATCGGCAGCGTGAACATCAATCAGTCGTCAACCGCGCGACCTGATTCGATGCCTTACGGTGGGATCAAAAACAGCGGCATCGGCAAAGAGGGGTCGCGTCCGTCAGTCGATTACATGAGCCACACCAAAGTCATTACCATACGCCACAAAATCTGAATCGGATTATCAATGAAAGAAGGCAACCGCAATGAGTATTGTGGAAGAAGAAGCTTCACTCCCTTTATACGCCTTAAAAGACAACGACCGTAAGCACGTATGGCACTCTTTTGCGCCACTCGCCGGGGAGGCCTGGATGGTCAATCACGCAAAAGAGGAATACGTAACCGATATTGACGGTCAACGTTACCTTGACGCCATGTCTGGACTTTGGTGTGTCAACGCGGGATACGGTCAGGAACGAATTGCAAAAAAGGTGTATGAGCAAATGGTTCAACTGTCCTATTATCCCATGACGGCCGCGCACATCCCCGGCGCAAAGTTGGCGAAAAAGCTCAATGAGTGGCTAGGTGCCCCCTATCGAATTTTTTATGGTAACAGCGGTTCAGAGGCCAATGAGGCGGCATTCAAGATCGCCCGCCAATACCACTTTCTAAAGGGAAATCCCACGAAATACAAAATCATTTCCCGTTACCGTGCTTACCATGGTTCGACAATGGGGGCGTTATCGGCAACGGGTCAACAACAGCGAAAATACGGGTTTGAACCCATGGTGCCCGGCTTTCTGCATGTGCATCCGCCGGATCCATATCGAGACTTTGCGGAAGACCACCTCGACGAGTACGGTGAACGCTTGGCTCGCGACCTCGAACGAACCATCCTTTGGGAGGGATCTGAGACAATCGCCGCCATGATCATGGAACCGTTTATCACAGGCGGTGGCATTTTGATTCCGCCGCCGAACTATTTGCCACTCGTGGCCGAAATTTGTCGCAAGCACGACATTTTGTTGATCATCGATGAGGTCATTAATGGATTTGGTCGCACAGGCAAAAACTTTGGCTTTCAGCACAGTTTGGTGACCCCGGATATGGTTACGATGGCGAAAGGAATCACTAGCGCATACTTGCCATTATCCGCTGTGGCCGTGCGCCCGGAAATTTACGAAGTATTTGAAGCGGCTGATGGAGAATACGCACGTTTTCGCCACGTCAACACGTTTGGCGGACACCCGGTCAGTTGCGCCGCCGCACTTGAGAACTTAGCCATCTTCGAGGAGTGGAATCTGGTTCATCGCTCAAAAACGATGGGAGCCATCTTGTTGGAAGGCCTAAACGACCTAAAAACACTGCCGATTGTAGGAGATGTCAGGGGGATCGGACTCCTAGCGGGTATCGAACTCGTGATTGACCGCAATACGCGCGAACCGTTGCCTGCAGCGCAAGTGGCCGCCATCGTCGGATCCTGCAAGACAGCCGGTGTGATTATCGGCAAAAACGGGGACACCGTGGCAGGGTTGAATAACGTCATTACCGTTGCGCCGCCACTCACGGTCAGTGAAGAACAAATCGCCACGATTGTTGATGTATTGCGATCCGCGATCGCCGCGAATTTGCTGTCATAATGTAGTGTTCAAAATGGATTCCGGCTTCACCGATTTAGTTCCGTCGGAAGGAAGCCGGTTTGACTTTTTGGCCATCATTTCATACCGAATCATTATTTTATACTTTACTTGCAATAATAATGCCTTTACAATGTTCGAGGAGGTCGATCTTATGTTTCGTGAAATCTGCAAAGGCAAAATTCACCGCGCGACAGTCACTGAAGCGAGGCTTGATTACGTGGGCAGCATCACCATTGACCGCGCCCTGATGGATGCCGTAAATTTGCGTCCCTATGAAATGGTGCAGGTGACGAACGTAGCAAATGCTGCGCTGTGGCGAACGTACGCGATTCCGGCTGAAGCTGGCTCGGGGACAATTTGCCTGAACGGACCACCGGCGCGTCTGTTTCAACCGACAGACTTGGTCATTATCCTGTCGTTAGCGACAGTGACGGATGAAGAGTATGAGCAAACGACGGCGAACGTGGTTCACGTTGATGAAAAAAACCAAATTTCGAGAATAGAGTCCCATCGCTTATGGGAGCTGTAATCGGAAAACTTCGGGCTGGTCGATGTACCATCCAGCCCGTTTTTTGTCATGTGACCGGCCAACATTATAGACTGGCATCACCGTTGAGAATCAGTTCGGCAAGGCGATACAACACAGAAGGGCTCACCACCTCTTGTTTGCCGAGTACTGGGTGAATCGTATACGCTTGTGCAATCCACCTTCTTCCGCTCACCTTACGCAGGCCGATAGCGGTAAAAGTGACGCCTTCCATTAACACCTCAATTGGAAATTTAGGGACATCCATAACTCCACTTCCTTTTGCGCTCACCAACACATCATCACTTACATTATAGACTTATCTAACCCTTCCCATGAAGTGTGAAGTTCACAGATTGTTTGTGAATCATTATATTCTAGTGTACAATTTCTTAAATGCGTTTTTCGGGCAACAGTTCCATCTATACGTTCAGCATAAAGTGAGTTTTAAGGAAGCTTTGGTATATTGAAGACTGCTAACGATGATCATTATTTTGGGGTGAACATATGCGTATATTGATCACAGGGGGAGACGGTTTTTGCGGTTGGCCCACTGCGTTGTACTTATCCCGTCAGGGTCACCAGATCGCCATTCTTGACAACGAGATGAGGCGAGAGTGGGATCACGAACTCGGCATCGGATCTTTAATTCCCCTTCCTACCATGGAAGAACGAGTCGCCGAATGGCAGAAGCACACGACTAGCCCATTTCGCGCCTATCACGTCGATATGCGCGATTATGACGCTCTGGCGACTGCCATCATTGAATTTCAGCCGGAGGCAATCGTCCACTTTGCGGAACAGCGCTCAGCACCTTATTCTATGATTGATCGAGATCATGCGATCTTCACGCAAACCAACAATATCATCGGCACGCTGAACCTGCTCTACATCATGAAAGAGATCGCACCCGATTGCCACCTCATCAAGTTGGGCACAATGGGCGAATACGGAACTCCGAACATTGACATTGAAGAAGGCTACTTAACGATTGAGTACAAAGGTCGCACAGACACACTGCCATACCCGAAGCAACCTCCGTCAATGTACCACCTGTCTAAGGTTCACGACACCCACAACATTGCGTTTGCGTGCCGGTCGTGGAACCTGCGCGCGACCGATCTGAACCAGGGAGTGGTTTACGGGGTACAGACCGAAGAAACGCTCACGCACCCGCTTCTCACCAATCGTTTTGACTACGATGAAGTGTTCGGAACCGCGTTGAACCGCTTTTGCGTGGAGGCAGCCGTGGCGCATCCGTTAACTGTGTATGGTCAGGGCGGACAGACCCGCGGCTTCATCAACATCAAAGACACCGTCCGCTGCATTGAGATCGCTGCCTTAAACCCCGCACAACCAGGGGAGATGCGAGTGTACAACCAGTTTACCGAGGAGTTCTCTGTTCAGGATCTGGCGAATCGGGTTCAGCATGCGGCGCAAGGCCTGGGTTTCAACGCGAGTATCGACCATTTGACGAATCCGCGCGTTGAATTGGAACAGCATTATTATCATGCGGCGCACACCAAATTGATTGAACTGGGACTCGAACCCCACCTTCTTAACGAAGAGGAGATCCGTACCATCATCCAAATGGCAATCGCGCAAAAGGATCGTGTACGGATGGAAAAAATCAAACCTACCGTCACATGGCGGTAACCACTTTACTCGTGTCTGGGGGATTCTCGTGATTCGAACCGCTAGACTTTGGTTGCTGAGGTTACGCTCTCTCCGGTACTTAAAGTTTTTGCTTGTTGGCATACTAAATGCCGGAGTCGATCTTGCCGTCCTGAACCTGTTGTTGGTAATCAGACCGACAAAGTCGCCCTATTTACTGATTGTATATAACACCATTGCCGTGGTTTGCGCGATTGCCACCAGTTATGAGATTAACCGACGATGGACGTTTTCTGACCGCAGCAAAAATCGCAAAAGGGAGCAAAGGCTTTTTTTTGCGCAGGGAATCCTAAATGTTGCCGTTAACAACGGCGCACTGGTATTTATTTCGCGCGTCATGTATTCTTTTAATATCTCTTTCATCATCAGCAGCAACCTTTCCAAGGTTTTCGCCATGGCGATATCTTCTGGTTTGAGTTATGTGATACTTCGTCATTTTGTTTATCACGCCTAGCTGAACACTGCGGACAGGCGCACAGCTCAGGAGGTTTGGCAGTGAAAATCGCTTTGTTTACAGAAACATTTTTACCATCCACTGACGGTATCGTCACGCGGCTATTGGCAACCATTGATTATTTGATCGATTCTGGTCATGCATTAGCCATTATCGCTCCTTATGGGGCGCCTAAACTGTACAAAGGGATACCTATCCTGTCCATCAGCGGGTTTCCTTATCCTTTTTATCCACAGCTTAAGTTCTGCCCTCCTAGCAGGTCAATGGGGGCGTTTTTAAGAGAGTTTCAACCAGACTTGATTCATGTCATCAACCCTGTTGTACTTGGACTTGGTGGCATTTTTTACGCTAAAAAGATGCGCATTCCGCTTGTCGCCTCATTCCATACTCACCTCGCCAAGTACGCGCAAACATATAATTTGCCTTTTCTTGCTCCTGTAGCATGGCACTACCTACGGTTCATTCACAACCTGGCGTCCGTTAACCTTGCCACATCCCAAGCAATGGTTCGTGAATTATCCGGAAGAAGGTATCGGAATGTGCGTTGGTGGGAAGGAGGCGTGGATACTGAACTCTTTCACCCGCGCTTTCAATCTGAAACCATGCGCAGCACGCTAACGGACGGTCACCCAGAAAATTTTATTCTATTGTATGTCGGAAGACTGGCACACGAAAAAAATCTCGCTCAGATCCGTCCACTTTTAGACGCGATCCCCAACTTAAGTGTCGCATTTATCGGCGACGGCCCTGCGAGAATCAAATTAGGACAAGCCTTCTCAGGCTCTAAGGCGAAGTTTTTCGGGTTTTTGCATGGCGAGGAATTGGCATCGGCATACGCTTCCGCGGATGCGTTTATTTTCCCATCGACAACGGAAACACTGGGGCTGGTTTTGCTGGAAGCGATGTCTTCGGGTCTTCCTGTCATCGCGGCGGAAAGCGCTCCAACCATCGAACTGTTTCAAAACCAAGAATTAGGCATCGTTTATCGTTCAGGAAATATGTCATCTCTGATCGAGGCGGTGCGGTTGCTAATGGCGCAGCCTGATTTACGCAACCGGATGAGCCTTAACGCCAGAAGCGCCGCTCAGACTCGCAATTGGATAGCGCCGACTCAGCGGCTTGTTCATTACTATGGAGCCGCAATGCGCGCTCACCGTATTTTCCATGCGAAATCCAGTCAATCCCATGCAAGAGTCAACGAAAATTATTACAAATCTAATCTCGGAACCCGTCGGGGTGATGAAGGTGCCAATTCCATGCGGATTCAATGATGGATGCCAAATCCTGATACTTTGGTTCCCACTTTAATGCCACCTTGGCTAGGTCTGAGGACGCAACGAGTACGGCTGGATCGCCACTTCTCCGTTCGCCCACCAGATAGTGAATCTCGCGTTTCGTTACCGCACGCGCAGCGTGAATCACATCAAATACCGAATACCCTGTTCCGATCCCTAAATTAAACGCTTCCGCGCCCACCACGCGATGACGCAGTCTTTTCAGCGCAAGCCGATGAGCGCTCGCCAAATCCATGACATGGATGTAATCGCGAATGCACGACCCGTCTGCTGTAGGATAATCATTTCCAAAAACAGTGAAATGACTGCGCACGCCGAGCGCTGTTTGCAGTAGAAGCGGAATCAGGTGAGTTTCATGCATGTGATGTTCTCCAATTGGCAGTGTCGGGTGCGCACCCGCCGCATTGAAATACCTTAGACTGATCGATTGCATGCCATATGCGGAATAACACCAGTACAGCATGCGTTCGATGGCCAGCTTGGTTTCGCCGTATGGATTCGTTGGTCGTTTGGGATGATTTTCGCCAATTGGGATCGCCTCCGGTTCGCCGTACGTTGCTGCTGTAGATGAAAATACGATCCTCATCACGCCAGCTTCCACCATTGCTGCGAGTAATTCAGCGGTACCCGCCACATTGTTTTGATAATAAGTCAGCGGTACACGCACGCTTTCCCCCACTTGCGAGTAGGCGGCAAAATGAACGACCGATTCGATGGTGTGGCTACGCATCACATGCACCAGCGCGTCCCGATCCCTAATGTCAAAATGATAAAAAGGAACATTAAGCGCCCGTACCGCTTCCTCGTGCCCCAAACCAAGGTTGTCGATCACCACGACTTCTTCGCCGTGTTCCAATAATTCGGCCACTGTGTGACTGCCAATATACCCAGCACCGCCTGTCACCATGATCGTCACGTAGATTCCTCCATGCATCCTATGCTAATCCTCAATGTACCACATCAAATCTTTTTGTGACGCGGTATAATATCTCTGATATGAATCTTCGACAACAAATGATAGGTTTGGAGGAAGATCGTTGGTCAACCGATTTGATGAACATATCCAAAGATTCCATACCGCATCTGTCAAATGGGACGGTATGAAGCAGCGTTTTCACACCGATAAGGCTCTTCCCATGTGGGTCGCTGACATGGATTTTGCCGCGCCCGAGCCTGTTCTCGAAGCACTGGCACAGAGGGTTCAACACGGTGTTTTTGGATACACCTATCGAACTGAAGAATACCTGAATTCGATTCGCTCGTGGCTGTTCCGCCGGCACCGCTTCACAATCGATACGTCGTGGATTGCGCATGCGCCGGGTATCGTTCCTGGTGTCGGATTTATCATTGATGCGCTTACGCAAGTAGGCGATAAAGTGGTCATTCAACCGCCTGTATACTACCCTTTTGAACGCGTCATTCGCAACTATCAACGAGAGGCCGTATACGCCCCGCTTGCGTTTGATGGCAATCGCTACCACATGGACTTTGACGCTTTAGAAAGACAGTTTCAATCCGGCGCCAAGGCATGGATTCTTTGTAGTCCCCATAACCCTGTTGGGCGCGTATGGACGGAAGATGAGCTTCGCACTGCCGGTGAATTGGCGCTAGCTTATCACGTCACTGTCATCAGCGATGAAATCCATCATGACCTCGTTTTCAAACGTTACCGTCATACCCCATTTGCGTCGATAGACGAACGTTTCAAAAACATCAGCGTCACGGCGATCGCGCCGAGCAAGACGTTCAATTTGGCAGGGTTGCAAACTGCGGTTGTCATCATCCCCAATCCCGACATGCTCATAAAGTACAGGAAAGTCTTGCAAAAGTACTCGATGGAAGGCGCCAACACATTTGGGGCGCTCGCTTTGGAGGCGGCCTATCGCAGTGGTGAGTCATGGTTAGATGAACTGCTTGATTACCTAGATGACAACCTTACGACGCTGCGACGGTTGTTAGCCGAGCAAATGCCCGAAATTCACTTGATTGAACCAGAGGGCACCTATTTGGTATGGCTGGATTGCAGAGAATTGGGATTATCCAAAGAAGAATTGGATCACTTTTTTATCCATGAAGCAGGGGTCGCCTTGGATGAAGGCCACTTATTCGGAGAGGAAGGCAATGGCTTTCAACGCATAAACCTTGCCTGTCCAAGAACAGTTATCGAAGAAGCGGTCACTCGCATCGCCACCGCATGGCACACTAGACATTAAGCTTGAATCCCCATCCATCCTACACCCCTAAAACCATGCGCAATCCACACAAACTGTGCATGGTTTTAGGGGTTGATCGCCAAAAACGTTTTGACGACCGCGCGCACCACATCCCCCCGACTGACAATCCCCATTAAATGTCCATCTTTTTCAACGGGAACCTTTTTAATCTTACGCCTAGAAAGCAGATCGGCAACCGCCACAATATCGTCCTGTTCCCGCACGGTCAATACTCGTTTCACGCCCACATCCAACACGTTCATCTGAACAACCCGCTTCATGTTCTCTTGCAGTTCATCATACTCCGCATCCATTCCGGCTCCTGAGTTCAATCCGATTCCAGAATAGTATTCAGCCGCCATTGTGAAATAATTCAATGACCGATTCAAGTGCTTGCCGATCTGCCGCATGATGTCGCCGTCGCTGATATAACCAATCAGTCGCTTGTCGTCATCTACCACCGGCATGCCGCCGATGCCGTGTTCGGCAAACTGTTCCAAGACACTGCGAACCGTGTCCGTCCTTTTCACGGTATACACGTCGGTAATCATGATGTCCGCCACCTTCACCACACATGCCCCCTTTTTAATCTGATTATGCAGAGCTTTGCACAGATCGTCAACGTTAGTATATCGTTATCGTGGGTTGTTCTATAATTTTTCATACCCTATACACAATCATGTGGTACGTTTATATAATGAATACAAAATCGCTTGGAGGAATCACTTATTCCATGAAAAATACTATCTGCATCGTTGGTTTGGGTTTCATAGGCCTACCTTTAGCCATGTCTTTTTGCGAAAAGGGACTTGCTGTCATCGGGTTGGATGCTGATCAACACAAGATTGGACAATTGCGACAAGGCCATACTTCGGTTCATGAAGACTATCACGGGGAACCGCTTGTTACTGTGTTACGTCGCCATCTTCAAAGTGGCAGTTTCACACCCACTTTCCAGTGGCATGAAACGACGGCGAGTAAGTCATTTATTGTGACTGTCGGTATTCCGGTTGGCCTCGAAGGAGAACTGAACACGCAGCCGCTGTTGGCGGCAATGAACGACCTCGGACAGGCTCTTAAGCCAGGGGATTTGGTTCTCATTCGCAGCACCCTGGTTCCTGGCATGATGGAAGAACAACTGATTCCACGTTTAAGAGCAGCGAGCAAAATGGAGCCAGGTGTGGATTTTCACATCGCCTATGCGGCAGAACGCGTGGCGGAAGGCCGCGCCATGTACGAGTTTCAAACGCTCGACATTGTACTTGGCGGATACACGAAGACCTGCGCCTCCATGGCAAAAGATTTGTTGGCTGAATTGACTTCAGGACAGTTGCATAGTACGACAATGGCGATTGCCGAAGCGGTAAAGGTTGTGGAAAATGCGCAACGAGACGTCAATATCGCGCTCGCCCAACAACTAGCTCGTTATGCGGAGTCACGACACATGAATGTCAACGAGTTGATCCGTATGGCGAATACGCATCCCCGAGTCAATCTTTTGGAACCCGGAATTGGCGTCGGCGGTTACTGTATTCCGAACGCTTACCACTACTTGAACGCCTCACTTGATGACGAGAACGCTTTGCCGCTTTTCCGTCTGGCACGTCAAATTAACGCCTATGTTCCTAATTACCTGATGGACAGGCTGGCGGGAGAGTTGTTGGCTATGGGCAAACCCATTGCGAAAAGTCGCGTCGCTGTGCTAGGGCTTGGTATGAAGGACGGTTCTAACGACACACGCAACAGCCCTGCCGTCGATTGCGCGG
>JAJZCL010000079.1 GCA_021846165.1 Bacillota bacterium
ACAATACAACATTACCGTGGATGACGAGATTTTGAAAGGGTTATTTTCTGGGGATCGAGGGGTGGCGCAGTTGCTGGAGCAGGTACTCAATCAGGTGTTGAATGCACAGGCTTCCGAGCAATTGCAGGCTGAGCCGTAGGAGCGTTCCGAGGAACGCCAGGGCGATCGCAACGGGCATTAACGAAGAAGGGTATCGCGAAATCCTCGGCATCATGCTGGGTGACAGTGAATCAGAAGCTAGCTGGTCGGAATTTTTCAGTTGGCTCAAACAGCGTGATCTGAGAGGCGTGGATGTGGTCGTTTCTGACAGCCATAGCGGATGGGTCAAGGCGTTGCACGCGCAGTTTCAGGGAGCCACGTGGCAGCGGTGCCAGACGCATTTCATGCGAAATTTCATGGACGAGTTCGTCAAGGACGAAAGATTGCAAATCGTTCTTTGAAGTATGTTTTTTCAACAATTGAATAAAATCCAAACAAGTACAATTTATAATAAAATTAATCATTTTCATGTTAATTTATACAATGACGGCCATATTTGGCGTCAAACACTGCCTTGATCAAACAGTGACAACTTCCCAACATAAGGTCACGGTGGCGCAAATGAAAGACTTGTTGACGAAAGGAAAACGAAGAAACTGAAGTTCAAGTCGAAGGCTGGCAACGAATTTGAAGCGGTGTTTTTAAGTCGGTTTATCCGCACAAGTATGCAAAATTGAACAGATGCCTTGCTGATTGCGGTCATCAAGGCATCTGCGTTCGCCCTCAGAAGCGCACGTCACGTCGTGCGACACCAGTTTGATAGGCAGCCTCCGCAACCGCCTTACTCACCTCGGTGATCACCTCTTTATTAAACACGCTCGGAATAATATACTGTTCGTTTAATTGATCTTCTTCGACACAATTAGCAATGGCGTGAGCCGCAGCTAATTTCATCGCCTCGTTAATGTCACTGGCTCTGGCGTCGAGTGCGCCACGAAAAATTCCGGGGTAACACAAGACATTGTTAATCTGATTGGGATAGTCAGAACGACCTGTGGCCATGATGCGGACGTACGACTCCGCTTCCTCCGGAGAAATTTCGGGATACGGGTTGGCCATCGCAAACACAATCGGGTCTTTGGCCATTTTCTTCAAATGTTCAATCCTGAGTACGCCTGGACCGGAAACTCCGATGAACACGTCTGCCCCTTCAATGGCTGCATTCAGATCACCTTGACGGTGTTCCGGATTGGTGTTCTCAGCATACCATTTCCATACAGTATTGGAATACGTCTGACCCGGCACAATGATCCCGTCGCGATCCACACCAATGACATTCTTGACACCCGCCGTCTGCACCATTTTTGTACAAGCCACCCCTGCGGCACCGATGCCGACCACGACGATGCGAAGGTTCTCCATCCTCTTGCCGGTAATTTTACAGGCGTTAATGAGCCCTGCCAACAGGACGACGGCTGTCCCGTGTTGGTCGTCGTGAAAGACAGGGATATCGAGTTCCTGACGGAGGCGGTTTTCGATTTCAAAGCAGCGGGGAGATGAGATGTCCTCCAGATTAATGCCGCCAAAACTAGGGGCAATGGACTTGACGATGTTTACGATCTCGTCTGGATCTTTTGTGTTCAAGCAAATGGGAAACGCGTCTACGTCGGCAAACTGCTTGAACAGCATGGCCTTGCCTTCCATGACCGGCAGTGCCGCTTCCGGCCCGATGTCGCCAAGTCCAAGAACGGCCGTACCGTCAGTGACAACGGCAACGGTGTTCCGCTTGATCGTCAGTTGGTAGGCCTTGCTTGGATCCTCGTGAATCGCCATACACACACGGGCAACCCCCGGGGTGTAGACGCGGGATAAATCATCTCGATTTTTGACGGGTATTTTCGATTGAATCTCAATCTTTCCGCCAATGTGCAGCAGAAACGTTCTGTCAGACACATTAATGACCGTAATCCCCGTTCGCTTCAGCAACGATTCCACTACAAGTTCGCGGTGATTCTCGTTATGTACGTTGACGGTAATATCGCGAATTACGTAGTCCTTTGTCACGTGGATCACATCCACGGCGATGATGTCGCCGCCTGCTTCGCCAATCGCTGTGGTCACGTGACTGAACACCGCATTGCTTTCTATTTTGAGGCGAATGATTAAACTAAGACCTGTTGTTTGCATCATGGACACCGATAACCCCTCCAAAAGGTGGATTTGGACAATGGATCGACCAAAAATCTTGCTTCCCATATGTAAGATATATTGTACCATAAAAATAAAATAACTGTTATAGTCTTTTTTTTGATAATGAGCATTTGGCGGTTTCGAATTTTCCTATAGTATTAGAATTTGATTGCATATAGGTTTGATTTGACGGGGTATAACACAATAAGAATGTGAATTACACAGATTGTTTGATGAGAGTGGATAGTAAAGAGGCGTCCTAACATGACGGAACGGATTCATTTTGCGCATTCTGATTTTGGGGTCAAAAACCCGTTTTTGATCCATCGATCCGATTCCAATGCTTCACCAGATGAAGGACGCTGTCAAGGAAGTGGTCAGCCTGCGGCAAGATCAACTGAATTTGCACGCTGAGTAATTACCAATAGGCGCCTTTTATCCAATCGCAAGTTTACAAAATGTGCGCTGACTTGTCGCGCTTTTCCCCTTACAATGAACGTGAACGGCGTTTTCAATTGCGTTTTCTGTGATAAAATGTGGGGGAAGAGGATCGCGATCATGACCGTGCGACTGATGGATTTGTCGGTTGACTATGCCTTTAAGCAGGTGTTTGGGAGGCCAGGCAACGAACCGATTTTGCTGGCCTTTCTCAATGCGGCGTTAGAATCGCCCGCAGAGCGGCAAATCACTTGGATTGAATTTATGAATGTGGAATATGACTCGGAGTATGTGGACGACAAGAAATCCGTGTTAGACATTTTGGCGCGGACGGCAACCGGGGAACTCTTCAACATCGAAATCCAAGTGGCCAATTTAAACGATATGGACAAACGGACGTTGTATTACTGGTCGCGCATTTTTGACAAGCAGATGCAACGAGGCATGAACTACAAAGAATTACGGGCGACGGTCACGATCAATATTTTAAATTTTCGTTATCTGCCAATGACGGAACGGTACCACACGATGTTTCTTCTATTGGAATATAAGGAATACTTTCCGTTGACGGATGTGATCGCCGTTCATTTTATGGAATTGCCAAAGCTTTTGAGCCAGTGGGAACAAGGCATGGTCAGTCCGGAAGAGGATCAACTTGTACGCTGGTTATTGTTGTTGGAGGCAAGTCACAATGAGGGGATTCGGGGGCGACTGGAGGGGATCGCAATGGAAGATGCGGTGCTGCAACAAGCGTTTGAGGCGTGGGAAAACGCCAGTTTAGATGACGCCAATTGGTGGGCGTACGAAATGCGGCGTAAGGCTGCGTTGGATGAGTTGGCTCGAACGCGCGAGATAGAAGAGACGAAGCTTAAAAAAGAAGAGTTGCGCCGTGAAGAAGAAGAGTTGCGGCGTGAAGAAGAAGAGTTGCGGCGTGAAGAAGAAGAGCTGCGCCGTGGAGAAGAAGAGCTGCGCCGTGGAGAAGAAGAGCTGCGCCGTGCTAATGAAAAACGGCGGCTTGTAGATGAAAAGCTGAAGCAAGCAAGACTGGCATTGGACGAAGAAAAGTCAGCATTGGACGAAGAAAAGTCAGCATTGGACGAAGAAAAGTCAGCATTGGAACAAAAGATGGTGCAAGCGCTTGATCAGGGCAAGCAAGAAAATCAACGAGAGATTGCGTTGCGAATGTTGGCGTTGGGGTTGCCGACAACGGTGATCGCACAGGTGACGGGATTAACGGAAGCGGAACTGTATACTATTGGGAATCAACTGCGTTAAAAGGGGTTGTTTGATGTGGCTGAAATTAAATTTACGATTACCGATCATCTTGGTGTGCTTTCCGAAGGTGCGAAAGGTTGGAAAAAGGAACTGAACATGGTCAGCTGGAATGATCGGGAACCCAAGCTAGATTTGCGGGATTGGTCGCCGGAACATGACAAAATGGGGAAGGGAATTACGCTCTCGCATGAAGAAGCGGTTACCTTAAGAGATTTAATGATCAAAAAGCTCTAATAGGGACGGTGCGTAATGACGGAACACGTTCAGGTAGCGGGCGGGCTGGTGTATGCGAAGCGGAATGACGGGTATTATGCGCTTTTGCTGGATGACCGTTTTGGCAAGGTGACGCTCCCCAAGGGACACTTGGAGCCGGGAGAGATTCTCGAACAGGCGGCGGTGCGCGAGGTATATGAAGAAACCGGTGTCGTGTCGCGCGTCGTGTCGCCGATTGCAAAGGTGACGTATGCGTTTGTTGATGCGCACAGGGGCGAAGAAGGCGTGAAGGACGCTTACTATTTTCTCATGGAAATGACGGACGGTAGTATTAGGCCGCAACTTGAAGAAGTGGACGGCGCGAGGTTTGTGCCCGTTAACGAGGTAGAGGCAGAGGTTCGCGCGCACGGGTATGACAACAACGTGACTGTGTTTATGAAAGGGTTGGCCATGCTTAACGATTTAGTGAATGGCGAAATTGATCTTGCGGCCAAGATCGACCACACCCTGTTACGGTCCGATGCAACGGGGCGCGAGGTGGAGCGCCTTTGTCGTGAGGCCGCAGCGTATCAATTCGCGAGTGTGTGCGTGAACCCAGTTCACGTTGAACGCGCTGCCGAGTTCTTGACTGGAACATCGGTTAAGGTGTGTGCGGTGGTTGGGTTTCCGCTTGGCGCGAACACAACGGCGATCAAGGTGGCGGAGGCGGGTCGCGCGATCCGTGATGGTGCGGAGGAGATCGACATGGTGGCGGCGATCGGAAAGCTGCGCGAGGGTGACGTGACCTACGTAGAAAACGACATTCGAGCGGTGGTCGACGTGGCAGGCGCTCAGGCGATCGTCAAGGTCATCCTGGAAACTGGCTTACTTGACGAGAAGGAGCGGATGGTCGGAGCCGAGTGCGCCTTACGCGCGGGTGCCCATTATGTCAAGACGTCAACTGGGTTTGTCGGGAGTGGTGCGACGGTAGATGCAGTCAAAACCTTGCGCCAAGCGGTGGGGGATCGACTCGGCGTCAAGGCTGCAGGCGGCATTCGCACACGCGCCAACGCATTTGCCATGCTGGCGGCGGGCGCGTCGCGGATTGGTGCCAGTGCGGGAGTCAAATTAGCGGCGTCGGCGCGTTTTTCCGGCTGGGACAACTAGAACCGCAGGGTGACGGTTGTGATGGGTGTGACGGCGTTGCGCGTACGCAAGTACCGCGTGGCAGGCGACAACGCTTATTTCACGTCGGGCAGCATCCGCTCAAGGCCTTTCGCGATGGAACCGATGAACGGATAAGCGATCCATGACGAGATGACGTTAAAGAGGAAGTGAGCGAGGAACACCTGTCTGCCTGGCTCGCTCGTCAGGTGGGTAATGAGATCTGCGAAGGGTGCGACAAACCCCATAAACAGCAGTGCGCCTGCGACGTTTAACAGCACATGGGTTGCGGCGACGCGCTTGACCGCTCGCGATCCGCCGAGGCTTGCAAGCACCGCCGTCATGCAGGTGCCGATGTTGTTACCGAACACCACCGCTACTGCGCCGACGAGTGGGAGGGCGCCGCTGCGGGTGAGGCCGAGCGTGAGTGCGGTGCTTGCCGAACTGCTGCCGATCAGCGCCGTCACCACTGTGCCGACGAGTAGCCCCATCCAGGGCTGGTCTTTGGAGCGCATCAGCCAGCGCGTGATCCACTGGGAGTGGGTGATCGGCTGTAGTGCTGAGGTCATGATGTGAAATCCGATAAACAGCACACCAAACCCGGCGACGCTGATGGCGATCGATTGTAGGCGACGAAATCTTGGTGTTTGTTTCTTCATGTAAAAAAAACTGATAAGCAAGAGCGCGAGTCCGCCTGCCAGTACGTAGGGACCGATGCGATCCACTTTTAACGACAACAGACCTACGGTGAACGTGCCGCCTACGTTGGTGCCGAGGATGATCGAGATGGTGTCGCGAAACTCCAGTACACCCGCTGCGACGAGTCCCATTGAGATAATCGTCACGGCGGCGCTCGACTGAGTGGCGAGCGTTGCGACGATGCCGATGACGACGCCGCGCAGAGGCGTACTGACGAATTGCTGTATCCAGCGTTCCGCCGATCTCGACGCGAGGCGGGTCAACCCGTGGCGCAGCGTGAACAGTCCAATGACAAAGACGGCGAGGCCAAGCGCGATGGAGAGCGTCACGTTCCATAAAGGCGGCAATCGCGGTTCCTCCATTTCCGGGGGATCGCTTATTTGTATGCGGACAAGGCGGACGAGTTGCGTTTTTGTACAGAAAAATTCATCGCTGCAATTTTTCCGTTGTTGCGGAGCATAAAGATGTGCAGTGAGAACGCAACCAGCAAAGCGCCGACCGCTCGTGGTCGACGCTTTTATGATGTGGTACAATTTGCGTATTCCTATTTTAAAATGGACGCGATGTGGGATGAGGAATAAGCTTTGTTGAGAGATTGGCAGGAGGTCTTGCATCCGCGGCACCTGTTCGCGGGCGTGCAGTGGTTGTTGTTCATGTTTGCGAACACGGTGGTGATCCCAATCTCGATTGGTGACGCCATGCGTATGGACACGCATGCGATTACGGCATCTATGCAGCGGTCGTTTTTTTACACTGGACTTGTATCGCTTTTGCAACTTCTGTTTGGTCACGGCTTACCAATTATGGAGGGGCAATCCGGCGTATGGTGGGGTGCGATACTGAGTGTTTTAACGACTGCAGAGGAAAGCGGCTTGACGTCACAGCAGGCGGGCGGTAGTTTGGAAACGGGCATTGTGGTTGCGGGTGTTTTGATTGTGCTGTTCGGCTGGCTCGGGATGGGCAATCTGTTGAAAAAATGGTTCACTCCAGTTGCTTCCAGTGTGTTTTTGATCCTGCTCGCGACAGAACTTATCTCTATCTTTATGAAAGGAATGTTGGGGCTATCCCGACACTCGCGCATCGACCTTCCTACGACGTTGCTGTCGATGGTGTTGATCGTGCTTGTACTCGTGATTCAGTTATCGCGATACCGTTCTTTGCGCAATTACTCGATCCTGATCGGGATTGGCGTTGGTTGGGTAGTGTACAGACTGGCGTTGCAATCAGCGTCAGCATCGCCGCAGACTGGCATTGCAAGTTTGTGGCAGGTGATCCCTTGGGGTGCGTTTGGTGGCGATTGGGGCATCATTCTGACTGCCGTTGCGGCAGGATTGATCAACGCATCGAACACGGTGGCCACGCTAGAAGGCGCCCAACCGCTTTTTAACGTGAGAACGAGTCCGCAGATGTACAGGCGATCGTTTCTGATCACGGGTTTGTCCACGGTGCTTGCGGGATTGTTCGGGTTGGTGCCGTATGCGCCTTACACCTCGTCGCTGGGGTTTTTGCGGTCTACACAAATTTTTTCTAAAATTCCATTTGCGATTGGATCCATTCTGTTTATGGTGTTAGGACTTGTGCCGGCGGCGGGCGCGTTTTTCGCCACCTTGCCAGTCAGTGTTGGTGATGCGGTGCTGCTGGTCGCGTACCTGCAAATTTATGGTTCTGCAATGACGTATTTGGAAGGCGTGACGTTTACTCATCGAACGATTTATCGGTTGGCGCTGCCGTTGTTAGTCGGTATTGGCATATTCACCATTGCGGCGGGCGCGTTTGTGACGTTGCCTGCGCCATTGCGTCCGTTCTTGTCAAACGGACTGCTGGTTGGGGTGCTGCTGGCGATCGTGATGGAAAACGCGCTGAAATGGGACGTAACCTAGTGTGGGAAGGGTGTTTATGGTGGCGATCTATGAAATATTAAAGGTGCCGAACAAGGTGTTGACGACCCCTGCAAAAAGGGTGGAAAAAATCACGCCCAATGTTCTCCGAGTACTGGACAATATGTATGAAACCATGAAGTTTGCGAGTGGTGTGGGGCTTGCCGCGCCACAGGTGAATATTTTAAAACGCATGGCGGTTGTGGATGCGGAGGATGGCATGGGTCGTCTTGATCTGATCAACCCGGAGGTGCTGGAAGGTCGTGACCTGCAAATGGGCGCGGACGGGTGCCTCTCGATACCGGGTATATACGGGGAAACTGAGCGCTATGCGTGGATTCGTGTGCGCATGCAGACCCGTACGGGCGAAATCGTCGAATTTGAAGAGAGCGGGTTTCGGGCGCGCGTGATCCAGCACGAAATCGACCACCTTGATGGAATCCTTTACACGACGAAGACGGCGCGTCTGTTTCGCGAGGAGGAGCCAGCGGGAACGGCAAAACGCCGCAATCTCTGAAATTTGGCATCAGGTTTTCGGTTGTGTTAGAGTGAAATGAGCGAGTCGGGGGGCATGGAGGTGCGCCGGATAAACAAAAAATTGTTCGATCAAAAGGATCGGCCTTTTGAGTTAAAACCAATTCCCGTCATTATTGGCGCCGTGGCGCTGCTTGTGGTTTTGTGGCTGTACTTTCATTACCGCCACTACTTTCCGATGCGTCACCTGATTCGACTCATCCAAAACTCCGGCGGTTGGGGCATAGGAATTGCTATCGCCTTAATGGCGATCTTGTGTATTATTCCCGTTCCATCAGAGGCACTTATTTTTGTTTATATGGGAATTTACGGCGTGGGCTGGGGGCTGTTCTACTCCTGGGTCGGCGCGATCATTGGCGCCGTCGTCGCTATGTACTTGACTCGCTACTTTGGACAGCCGTTTGTGCGTCGATTTTTGCCTGAAGAACGCCAGATTCAGGTGAATGAGTGGGTGGCGCGGCGCGGGACGATGGGACTGTTCGCTCTCCGTTTCGCGCCGTTTGTGCCTTATCATGCGCTTAACTACGTGGCGGGATTGCTCGATGTTCGCCTGTGGCCGTTCGTGTGGACGACGGCGCTCGGTATTGTGCCGTTCGATTTGGCGATGGGCGGGATCTTCCTTGGCATCAGTAGTGGGTTGTTGGTATGGTTGGCGCTGGGGGTGTTCGCCGTTGCCGTATTGATGATTCTCGGTTTTATATTTCGCAAAAAGTGGTTTGCCATCTTTTATTCTGGCACGAACGATGAAGAATGTTCGCGGCTTGCGTCCAGACCAGAAAAAAAAGCGCCGTCCCTGCGCCGTGATTGATCGTTCAGGTTGGCGGGAGTTATTTTTTGGTCAGGAAACTGCGTACGATTTCTTGCCACTGCAGCGCTTTCTGGATGTTTTCCGGCGTGACATACTGAAGCGCTTTTTTCATTTGCTCGGTGGGCAGCGGAGCCTGAATCAGTGCGGGCGTGTGTGGCGCCTGTCGGTACGCGGGCCGGCTTGGGTGCGGGTGGTGCGCTTGGTTCGAGCCTCCTCGGTGCGCAGGGGCGCTGGGTTGAGGCGCGTTGCTGCTTGTCACCCTGCGTTTCACGCCGTTTTGCACAAGCTTGCCAAGAGATTGGGCGGATTGGTGGTTGACAATGTCCAGCGCCCATGTGCCTGCCTTGAGTAGCGTTTTGAGTTGCATCCCTCATTTCTCCCCTACATCGTTCTACGATCAGCGTATTCGCGTACGCTTGTCGGGAAACGGACAAACGTGGAGCGAGAGCGGGATTTGTGATAACGATAACGATCA